>CAZHSA010000619.1:0-1520 GCA_964535135.1 uncultured Kordia sp. | reverse complement strand
ATAATGATTCCCACATGAATAATAGTGCCTTCTTCATTATCAAAAAACGCCAAATCGCCAGGTTCACTTTCTTCAATAAAGCTTAACGCTTCGCCTTGTGTTGCTTGTTGAGAAGCATCACGCAGTAGCTTATAACCATTGAGTTTGTATACCATTTGGGTAAATCCAGAACAATCAATCCCGAAAGGTGTTTTTCCGCCCCACAAATACGGCGCGCCCAAATACATATAGGAAGTTTTGATGATATTTTCCTTTGAAACAATACCGCTTACCGTATTTCCATCATGTTGATGCGATAAGAATGCTAACGAGTTTAAAACAGCTCCAATAGGAATTGGCATCAATAAAGATTCATCCGTGACAAATTCTACCAAATCAGAAGATAAAATTAACTCCTCTTTATCTTTTGTCTTGTAAAAATCTTCTGTGATTTCTATATACTGCTTATTATCAATCCAACCTTCATACTTGTCAAACGCAATACGAATTCGACTCCATTTTTTGCGTTGTTCCAATACTTTAAAATGTTCTCCATATAAAACTTGCGACACAAGTTCACTTGTATCACTTGGTTCCTCACGAAGCGGAACAATACTCAGATTGCAAATTCCGTATTGCATGTATTAAAATCGGTGTTTTTTTAAGAATTGGGAAATTAAGCTCTTTCTATGACAAATGCAGAAGCGCCACCGCCACCATTACAGATTGCTGCCGCTCCAATTTTAGCATCATTTTGTGCCAATACATTTAGCAATGTAATTAAAATTCGCACACCAGAACATCCTAATGGATGTCCTAAAGAAACTGCGCCACCATTTACATTTACCTTATCATCAGAAAGTCCTAAAATTTTCATATTTGCCAATCCAACCACAGAAAATGCTTCATTGAATTCAAAATAATCCACATCGTCCATGCTTACATTTGCTTTTGCCAACGCTTTTGGAAGTGCTTTGGCTGGTGCTGTTGTAAACCATTTTGGCTCGTGTGCAGCATCTGCGTACCCTTTTACGGTCGCTAAAGGTGTTAAACCTAGCTCAGTAGCTTTTTCGGCACTCATCAATACCATTGCTCCAGCACCATCATTAATAGTGGAAGCATTGGCAGCTGTTACCGTACCATCTTTTGTAAAAGCAGCTCGTAAACTAGGAATCTTTTCCATTTTTACGTTTTTGTATTCCTCATCTTCGTTCACAACAATTGGTTCACCTCTTCGTTGTGGAACTTCGACAGGCACTACTTCGTTGGCAAACTTTCCATCTGCCCAGGCTTTCGCAGATCGCTCGTACGACTGAATTGCAAACGCATCTTGGTCTTCTCTTGAAAAATTATATTCTGTAGCGCATGCATCTGCACAAACGCCCATAGCTACATTGTCATACACATCTACCAAACCATCTCTTTGCATTCCGTCTTCCATCTTAGCAGGTCCGAATTTTGTAGCAGTTCTTGCGTGGTAATAATGTGGAATTAAACTCATGTTTTCCATTCCTCCAGCAACTACAATATCAGCATCACCT
>CAZHSA010000618.1:0-1523 GCA_964535135.1 uncultured Kordia sp. | reverse complement strand
AATTGGTTGGAAATTTTTACAAATTACATTCCAAAACATACAACTTTTGGGGAAAATTTGGTGCAACTTGTCACAGATTGGCAACTTGCTTTTGCAGAGCAACAGAAGATTTTGCGCATTTTACAACCATTTCAACAACAGGAAACTGCCAAACATACGATTGCCTTTCACATACATGTTTCTAAATTATTTTTACAAAAAGAAAAGAAAGCAGAAGCCATTTTCGAATTCAATTTGAATTTTGCGCAACATTTGCACAATGCTGCACAATTTTCAGAAGCGATTGCGGTATACAACACGATTTATGATTCGCTTCCTGATGATAGTATTACAGATTTATTGCCCGAAAAAACAACCAATATTTTTCAAGGTGAAGGCGGACGACAGTTGAAAGTGACGATTTTAGAAAATATTTTGGACATTCAACAGAAACTACACACCGATGTTTCCGAAACCGTTCACAAATTGGCAGAATTACAACCTTTAGTTTCCGCAAGAATTGAAGCGTTACGTGATCATGAGAAGCATCAACAAAAAGCGGAAACCATCCAAGATATTTTACACAAAAACACATTTCACATTACAACAGCACTGCCAAAAACTTCTTTTCAACCTATAGAAAAGAAAGAAATTTTATTAGACGTCGTTCCAAGTTGTTTTAAAGATGCGAAAGGCTTTTTTGATTCTTTGAATAGTTTTATTGCCGATTTGAATCCGCCCGATTACAAAGCTGTTATTACTTTTTCGGATCGTTTGAATGCGGAAAATTACCCAGCAATTTTCAATCGTTTAACAGCCATTTGTACTGCTTTACAAATGGACGTTCCGGAATGTTATATTGGTCGTGGAAATTATGCAAATGCGGTGATTGGCGTAGAAGGAAAACCTGCATTTTTGATCGTTGGCATTGACTTTTTAGCACCAAAAAGCATTCGGTATTTGGAACACAACGCATTGCTATTTTTGATCACTACCGAATTGGCACATATATATTTTGAACATTCAAAAATTACGGCAACCGACGTTTGGCGTGGTGCTGCGGATAAAGGATTTTCGTTGATTAACATGTTATTGACGATTTTGCCTTTTGCTGGAAACATTGGAACGTTGTTTGGCAATGCAAGTGCTATTGAAAAGTATGGAACTATTTTGCAACGTGTAGAGCAAGTGGCAAATGCTGCGGAAAAAGGGAAAGAAATTAAACAGATTGGCGATCAATACAACTGGAATCCATTTAACAAAAAAACAGCACAGACCAACAATTCTGAAAACTTATTAATTACTTCCAGATTGATGGAAATCATTGCTGATAAAGTAGCTTTGCTTTTTTGTAATGATTTAAAAGCTGCCGCAAAAGCTTTGTTAGTTGGTACCAAATATTATGAAGAATACCATAAAATTATCACCGAACATGGTGTGTATCATTTTCTTTCTGAAATGAATGAACAGGACGAATTTATCCATCAAGAATTGATTATACGTTTAAAAAGCTTGTGTGCGTTTTATATATCTGACAGCTTTGA
>CAZHSA010000617.1:0-1538 GCA_964535135.1 uncultured Kordia sp. | reverse complement strand
AGCGTCTTACTTTTGAAATGTATTTTGCCAATCGCATTACTTGGTGCGAATATCCGTATTCATTATCATACCAAACATACAGAATGATATTTTTTCCATCTTCACGAACGATCGTGGCTTTGCTATCAAATATTGATGGTGCCGAAGAACCTACAATATCTGAAGATACCAATTCGTCGTTCAACTCATATTTAATTTGTTCTACCAAATCGCCTTCTAAAGCATACTTTTTTACAATCGTATTTACACCTTCCAACGAAGTTGTATTTTCAACTTCTAAGTTCAAAATTGCTAACGAACCGTTTGGTACAGGAACACGAATAGCGTTTGAAGTTAATTTTCCTTCCAACGATGGCAATGCTTTTGAAACTGCTTTTCCAGCACCAGTTTCTGTAATGACCATGTTTAACGCTGCCGCTCTTCCGCGACGGTATTTTTTGTGCATATTGTCTACCAAGTTTTGATCGTTGGTATATGCGTGAATCGTTTCTAAGTGTCCGTGACGCAATCCGAAAGAATCTTCAATCACTTTTAAAACAGGTGTAATTGCATTGGTAGTACAAGAAGCTGCAGACCAAATTTTTACCTTATCAGGATCGTGTTCTGTATGATTTACACCATGTACAATATTAGGAATGCCTTTTCCGGGCGCTGTCAATAAAACTCTATCAGCACCATTTGGCACTAAATGTCTTTCCAACGCTTCTTTATCTCTAAAAGCACCTGTATTATCAATAATTAGCGCATTGTTGATTCCGTAGTTAGTATAATCAATGTCTTCTGGCGCATTTGCAGAAATGATATGAACCGTAGTTCCATTGATGATTAAAGCTGAATTTTTCACGTCAATTCCAACTGTTCCAGGGAAATCTCCATGCACAGAATCATTACGTAATAACGAAGCTCTTTTTTCTAAAACGGTTTTATCTACGTTTCCGCGAGTTACAATCGCGCGCAAGCGTAATTGATTTCCACGCCCAGTACGCGTCATTAATTCTCTTGCCAATAAGCGACCAATACGTCCAAAACCATATAAAACTACATCTTTCGGTGTAATTCCATTCGACTTTTTTGCGTCTTTCAACTTATCAACTACAAACGAAGTAGCGTTTGCATACTGATTGTCTTCTAAATGATATTCGTAGGTTAATTTCCCGATATCAATCTTAGATGGTGGCAAATCAATCTTAGCAATCGCTTGAGCAATTTCTACCGTATCAAAAATTGAGATAGGTTTTTGTACAAATTGACCTGCATATTCGTGAAGATTTAAAATTTCACTAACATTTCTGTCAATCAGTTGATTTCTAAAAAGAACCAATTCAATGGATTTGTCATACCATAAATCGCTTACATTCTTAATAAATTCAACAGTAGCACGACGTCTATCTGCTTGAAAAGTGAGTTCCTTTTCGTAAATTTCATTAAAACTCATAGTCTTACGTTTGTGTAGTTGTGTTTACAATTTTGCGCAAAAGTATACAATTTCAAACGTTTTCGTAAATAAATAAAAAAGTTTTTTTAATGGTTTTTTAAAC
>CAZHSA010000616.1:0-1540 GCA_964535135.1 uncultured Kordia sp. | reverse complement strand
TTAACAAATTCTACGCTTCTGCCCTTTTTATCTGTGATTTTTAAAACACATTCACAGCAAATTGATTTTGGATAGCGTTGACTAAATTCTAATCGTTCTTTCTTACAATTGGGACAAAAAGAGGTTAGTTTTTGACTTTCATTGAAAACGAATTCGCTTTTATCTTTATATCGAAACAGTAAATTATCCCAAGCGGCAATTGTAAAGATATCTTTCTCTGAAAATTCCATATTGAATCGCAACTCATTTGTTGATTTTACAATGAATGGCGCCAAAATTTCTATATATTTTTCTATGTGTTCAATGGAATTTGCTTGATATTCCAAATACCATTTTTCAGATTTCGTAATGTAATTCCAAAAATCAAGCAACGAACGAAATTTTTTAGTGTAGATGTGTTGTGTTTGTGCTTCCGCATGTGCATTTGTATTGATCCGATCTGGAAACATTACCATCGTCTTCTTCATTTTTTTCAAATAATACAGATTATTCGAATCATAAAGTACATAATGCACATATTCTTGCTTTTTGGAATTGTTACTACCACCAAATATTTTAGAGAATATACGCATGTAAGAAAGTTGCTTCTTTTATTTTGAAGATACTATTTAATTAGGAAAGTGTAGCTAGCTAATCTGATGAATTATTTACAATTGTTTTACTCCAGCGACCAAAAATGGTTTGATTGGCAAGCAACTCATAATTTTTAAATCTTCCCAAAACGTGCTTTCATTGCCTAAAAAGGCTAAAATCGTTTCAATAGGTTGTTTCTTAAACATCGTCGCAAAGATTTCTTTTCCTTCTAGTTTTTCGGAAAGAATCACTTCTAACAGCGTCCTGTCATACCATTGAAACATCTTGTCGCGAAACGTTAATTGTGGATTGGGATGTTTTCCTTCTTTTAATAGATGAATGATGTTTTCCGTGTGTTTTTGAACAAACTGAAAGGTATAACCACTACTCGCTTTTGTGAATCCGCCCGCAGTGCCAATATTGATGATGTGCTTTTCGTTGGGAACGTTTCTAGAAAATTTAGCCAATGACATTGGAATGATGCCAAATTCCGTATGTTGAATTTCGTAATCGTCTATCTGTAAATAGTTTTTTATATAGTCTTTCAGCGCCGTTTTGTATTGTGCTTTTTCCAGTACTTTTTCTGTGAATAAGGTATATTCTACCAAGGCTTCCGTTTCACTTGTTGGCAACACATACATAAAAGTAGTACCGTGTTCTTGCGACAATCTGAAATCCATCAATCGTCCAACGTTTTTGTCAAAAACTGGTGTTTTTGTTTTCACTACCCAACCTTCAAAGTGTTGTAATAGTGAATTGGAAGTGTCCATTTTTGGGTGAAAAAGATGGGTAGAATTGAACACATAGTTTGCCGTGTAACGCGCATTTTCAGTTGTGACTTCTGTAAGATCGTTTACCGTTTTTATGTCGATAATTTGTTCTGAAATGAAGGTGACATTTTTAAAATCATTCGCAAAGTCTAATACATGATTGTAAAAGTCAATTCCTTGAATCATTTTGTAACGAT
>CAZHSA010000615.1:0-1542 GCA_964535135.1 uncultured Kordia sp. | reverse complement strand
TAGGATACGAATCTATCGAATATAAGATAAGAGCTAACACTACGTTTGTAAAAGCTGTTTTATCTGACGAAGTGATCGAGTTTATGGGTGCTGTCAACACCAATAAGCGATACAAATCGAAACGAAAAAATTAAACGCAATTCACCATAACTCTAGTTGAATGCGTGTATTTATAGCATATATATTCTTTTTTGTCTTTGTATTTCAGGCAACGGCTCAAATTTCGGATTTTGATCATATTTCCTTTGAAAAAGCCGATGAAATTGCCTTGAAATACAAAGATGAAACATTACACAACTTACCAGATTTAGTATATAAACTTACTTCAGAATTAGAGACAGATGCAGAACGTTTCAGAGCCATTTTTAAATGGGTTTGCAGCAGTGTCTCCAACAATTATCCTTTATACAAACGTAACAAACGCCAGCGTCAACGTTTTAAAGACGATCCTAAACGCTTGAATGCGTGGAATTCAAAATTTCAAAAAATTGTTTTTAAAAAGCTTTTAAAAAGTCGCTCTACCATTTGTACAGGTTATGCGTATTTAGTGAAAGAATTGGCAAATTTGGCAGATATTGATTGTGAAATGGTACATGGATACGGAAGAACCAGTACAATCAATCTAAAAACGCTCGATTCGCCAAATCATAGTTGGAACGCTGTAAAACTAGATGGAAAATGGTATTTGTGCGATCCTACGTGGGCGAGCGGAAATCCACATCCAGAAACCTATCAATTTCAATTTGATTTTAATGATGGATTCTTTTTGTCAGATCCGAAAATCTTTGCGGTCAATCATCATCCGATAGAAAAAAAATGGTTTCTATTAAATGGTAAAACACCATCTTTTCAGGATTTTATGAATGCGCCCATCATCTACAACAAAGCCTACACTTATTTTAGCGATCATAATTATCCACAGACATTACACAATGCGGTTGAGAGAAATAAAAACATCAATTTTAAGTTGCAACTTCAAAAAGACATAGAAAAGGAAGATGTCAATTTGGTCATTGAAAGTAGTTTTAGAGAACAAAAAATTTATCCTGAACAAATTTCTATTCAAGATCAATTGCTACATATTGATTACAAATTTGAATTTACAGGTTTTTATGATGTGCACTTGTATATCAAAGATGATTTAATCTCAACCTACACCGTTGAGGTAACTCGATAAGCAGTTAAGTAGCTACCAAATAGATATTTAAGTAGTAATAAGAAAAATCAATTCTCACATAGTCAAAACTAATACTTGAGATGTAAGTTTTGGAAAAATATTTGACTAATATTGCATAATGATCAAAAAATAAAGTAAAATCAAAAAAATATATAAGTTATGGCATTAGAAATCACAGATGCAAATTTTGAAGAAGTAGTATTAAGTAGCGATAAGCCAGTATTGGTTGACTTTTGGGCAGCTTGGTGTGGACCATGTAGAATGTTAGGACCAGTTGTAGAGCAAATTTCTGGAGAATATGAAGGAAAAGCTGTTGTTGGAAAGTTAGATGTTGATGCTAATCAAAAATATGCAGCTCAATTTGG
>CAZHSA010000614.1:0-1543 GCA_964535135.1 uncultured Kordia sp. | reverse complement strand
GAGTCGGTTCCATTGATAATTACTTCTATAGAACCTATGTTTGCACCAAACATATGGTAATCAAATGTTAATGCAGGATTTGTTGCTGTTGTTAAGTCTATTAATGGCAAAAATAAATTCCCTTCTAACCCCTGAGTAGCGGTAGTAGCAAAAGCTCTTGTATAAAAATATTTCCCTGTAGTTATGGAAGTAGCTGGTCCTGTTGTTTCAGATGGAGCATCTGTTCCTTCCCGTACTCTCCAATGGTATGTGCTTCCATTTCCTAACCAACAATTTTCACTTCTAAATGGTGTGGTTTCACTAGTAAATGTTTCAAAATCTTCTATATAAGGCAACGTAAACGGATCACATAAGGTTTTAAAGCTTACTGGGCCTGCCCATGGCGAATTGCCTTCAGCCCCACAATTTACACGTACAAAACAATCGTAATTGCTATCGCCCACTAAACCTGTTACGGTAAAGTTGTTATTAGTTGTAATTCCTGTAAATGTTGGAACGCCTGTTTGCGTTTCTCCAGCAGATGTATTCACCACTTCTACTTCCCATTCACTAGCTTGTCCATTGATACCCCAAGTTAAATTTGCTCGATCATTAAAAATGGTATTGACGCTCAAATTTGTAGGCGTAAAACAAGTGTTCGTAAATGCAACATTATCAATACATATATTATTACGCGTCCCAATACTTACTGTTTCGGCATTAAACATTACAAAAATGGTTTGTCCTGCATAGGCTGACAAGTCAATTTCTGCTAGTTGCCATGGCTGAGTTCCGCTTGTTTGTTGTTGTCCTGATCTAAAAAAAACGCTATCAGTACCGTTAATTAATACTTCAAAGTTTCCTATATGTTCTCCAAACATGTGGTATTCAAAACTCAATCCCGGATTCGTTAAATTGCTTAAGTCTACAGAGACAGATTGTAAAGATGTTACAACACCTGTAGTAGAACTATTCCCTGGTTTTTTTGCACGAAAATATTGTCCTGAAGTAACCGATGGATCGGGACCTGATAAATTTACAACTCCTTCTGATTGCGGAACCACTAGCCAGCTATAGGACACATCTCCTCCGAATGAAGCTCGTTCCCAACCAGCTTCTTCATCAAACAAATCTCCATTTGCGAGTGTAAATGACTCAAAATCTTCTGTATACGGAGCAACTACGGTTGTTGTTTGCGCAAAACAGGTGATTGAAATGCACAATAAGATGATAGTACTTGTAATTTTTTTCATGGTGATTAGTTTTTTGTAGTCATTGATCTAAGAGTTGTTTTGATTAAATTCATGCTCTTATTCACTTTGCTAATTTCACTTATATCATATAGTTATATCTACTAAAACTGCTTAAAGAGGAAGAATGAGCGTCAAAAAGGAAAAAAACGACTTGAAATTTCACTCTCTTTTTCAGTTTTTTTGGATCGTATTTATTGAACTCATTTTTTAGTTTTATGGCAATTGCTCTAAAATTTGAAACGTGCTAAAATTTAAGAAGTTCCCTGGATGCGCTAATACGTTTTGTAAGATGAGTGGCGAGTCTGCCGAAC
>CAZHSA010000613.1:0-1559 GCA_964535135.1 uncultured Kordia sp. | reverse complement strand
GATACGTTGCTTTTGTCCGCCCGAAAGTTTTACTCCAGAATCTCCCACATTATGATCTAAAAGTTCAGGTAAGTCTTTTACGAATTCCCACGCATTGGCAATTTTTAACGCTTCAATCACTTCGTCGTCAGTTGCGTCTTGTTTTCCAAGTTTCACATTGTTACGAATTGTATCATTAAAGAGAATAGAATCTTGCGTAACGAGTCCCATCAGGCCACGTAAAGAAGCTTTAGTGAGCGATTTGATGTTTTGTCCATCAACTTCAATACTTCCTTCATTTACATCGTAAAAACGCGTGACAAGGTTTGCAATGGTACTTTTTCCACTTCCTGATTGGCCTACTAATGCCACTGTTTTTCCTTTCGGAACTTTTAGCGTGAAGTTTTTTAATACGAGTTCATCCTCATATTTAAAAGAAATATTGTTTAAGGCAATTTCAGAAGTAAATTCACCTTGAACTTTTGCATTCTCAACATCTGTAATTGGCGATTCAGTTTGTAGTATTTCTAAAACACGATCTGCAGAAGCATTTCCAGCTTTCACTTTATAACTCGCTTTGCTAATCGCTTTTGCAGGTGTTAATATGTTATATGCCAACGCCATGTACGTAATAAACTGGTCAGGTGTCATGATTTTATCAATCAAAACCAATTTCCCACCATAGAGCAAAATCACAGCAATGACAACAATACCTAAAAATTCACTTGTTGGAGAAGCTAAGTTTTGTCGATGTGCTAAATTATTAGAATACTTATAGAGTTTAGAGGTAGAATTCCCGAAAGACGTATTGAAATGTTTTTCGGCATTAAATCCTTTAATCACTTTCAAACCATTCAATGTTTCGTCTAAAATAGAAAGAAAAACACCATTTTCTTTTTGAACCCTGTCCGAATGTTTCTTTAAACTTTTTCCAACTTTTGAAATGATAAATCCTGAAATTGGGATAAAGATAAAAACAAATAACGTCAGCTTAGCACTGATAGAAAACATCACAACGATGGTAAATATAATTGTTAACGGTTCTCTGACTAACAGTTCTAAAATAGCCAACAATGAATTCTGAATTTCGTTGACATCACCAGAAATTCTAGCAATAATATCACCTTTTCTTTTTTCAGAAAAATAGGAGACAGGCAATGTAGTTACTTTGTGATACAATCTATTACGAATGTCTTTCAAGATACCATTTCTAAGATATGCTAGGAAGAAATTTGAAAAATAGCCTGCTAAGTTTTTAAGTAAGAACGTAGAAATGACAATGCAAATCATTAAAATTAATACAGAGTATTGTCCATCTTGCTCTATTTTTTGTGTGATGAAAAAGTTTAAATAATCATTCAAATAATCTCCATAACCTCCAATTCCTTCATATTTTTCTCTGATCGGTTCTACCGTAATTCGTTCTGCAGTTTTCAATAAAACTTTCAACATTGGCATCAACGATACAAAAGAAAGCGTACCAAATAGTGCATATAAAATGTTAAAGAAAATATTTAAGTATGCGTACTTTTTATAGGGAATTATATAATGAGATAGTTTTTTTATGTAATCCATTTAGT
>CAZHSA010000612.1:0-1560 GCA_964535135.1 uncultured Kordia sp. | reverse complement strand
CGTTTGATGAAGGTGTTGGAAAAGACGGCGGATTTGGTCCGTACAGACAAAGTGAGCGCAAGCATTTGTACAAGCAATATGCTGATCAATTGATTGAAAAAGGACATGCATATTACGCTTTTGATACTGCCGAAGCTTTAGATGGACATAGAAAAGATCATGAAGCCAAAGGAAAAACCTTTATTTATAACTGGCATAATCGTTTAAAATTGACAAACTCTTTATCGCTTTCGGCGGAAGAAGTTACTGCAAAGTTAGATGCTGGCGAGCCGTATGTAATTCGTTACAAATCGCCACAAGATGAAACCTTGCACTTAAAAGATATTGTACGTGGCGATGTACAAATTGATACTAACATTTTGGATGATAAAGTATTGTTTAAAAGTGATGGAATGCCAACTTATCACCTCGCCAATATTGTAGATGATCATTTGATGGAAATTACGCATGTAATTCGTGGAGAAGAATGGTTGCCTTCGTTAGCATTGCATTATTTACTATACCGTTCGTTTGAATGGGAAGCGCCACAATTTGCACATTTGCCATTAATTTTAAGACCAACTGGAAAAGGAAAATTAGGAAAACGTGATGGTGCCAAGTTTGGTTTTCCTGTATTTCCACTAAAGTGGAATGATCCAAAAACAGGAGAAACATTCGAAGGTTTCCGTGAAGATGGTTATTTTGAAGATGCATTGATCAATTTCTTAGCCTTTTTAGGATGGAATCCTGGAACAGAGCAAGAAATATTTAGCTTAGCACAATTGATTGAAGAGTTTGATTTGGAGCGAATCAACAAAGCTGGCGCACGATTTGATATTGATAAAATGAGATGGCTCAACCAGCAATACATGCAATTAAAATCGAACGAAAGTTTGGCCGTTGCTTTTAAAGAAAGTCAAGCAGAATTAGCGGATATTGATATTCAGTATATCGAAATGGTGGTAGACTTGATTAAAGAACGTGCTTCATTCACCAAAGATTTATGGAATTTGAGTCACTTCTTCTTTATAGCTCCAACTGAATTTGATGCAAAAGCACAGAAAAAAGCCTTAAAAGAAGGTACAGAAGACATTTTAAACAAATTGGTGGAAATCATTGAAGCTACCGAAGAATATAGCATAGAAAACTTGCAAACCAATATCAAAGGCTGGATTACGAGCAACGAAATTGGTTTTGGAAAAGTAATGCAACCGTTGCGTTTTGCCTTAGCGGGCGCACTCAGCGGACCCGATTTATTTACCATTATGTTTATGATTGGAAAACAAGAAACCATCAAGCGTATTGAGAAAGTAATTGGTATGTTGTAGAAATAAGTTGTCATTTCGCACTTGATGCGGAATTTTATATAAAAGAAAGATCCCGCTCTACAGCGGGATTAGTTCAGCTTACAGTTTAATGCGCGTCTTCGACTTCATTAAACTGGGCTTCACTAACTTACAAATAGAAAGTGGCTAAAACACTCAACTGTTCTATCGTTCCTTCTAATTTTTTATTGGCAACTGTTAGTTTACTTAACACGTTGGAAAATCCATATTCGTATTGCAACGAGATTTTAAAGGA
>CAZHSA010000611.1:0-1566 GCA_964535135.1 uncultured Kordia sp. | reverse complement strand
GAATTAAACAAGAAAACAATTTCTACATTAGACCGTGCGGAAATTAAAGGAGGAAGCACTACACCTACAAATGTTACTGTGTATACACCTGTAGCCGCTGTAGCTGTAGAGCAAGCTATTGATGAAATCGTAGATGCCTATGAGTATATAACAGATTTATTTTGATTAATTCAAAAAAAAGTTTTAATTCAAAAAAGCGAAATAAGTCTACTTGTTTCGCTTTTTTATTGAGTACTATTTTATTCATAATTACTACAACTTGTACGATTTTTTTGTGACCTGCTTTTTTTATTTTTAAAAAAATTTATGTAACCTATTCAAAAACTTAATTATGAAAAAAAGAACAATCAAATCATTAGAATTAAACAAGAAGACGATTTCAAATTTTGACGCTTCCAACCTACATGGCGGTAGTATGACAACTTCTTTAACCTGTACTTTAGGACCTATTTGCCTAGAAATTATTGAAGCGACTATCGAACTTTCAATGGAAATGTATGATTATCTGAATGAATGATACACATACAACTATATGGTATTGTTGGAGCGGACTTCGGTTCGCTTTTTTTGTGTTGTTCAAACGTTGATTGCTAAGCTTCTAAGAAAATTTACTTCCGCTAGAGAAATTTTAACGCGTTTTTTCATTTCAACATCCTCTTTGCAAACATAGGATGACAATACCTACAGCGAAGCAATACCAAAATACTAAAAGTGATAGCGAGTCTAAAATTCTAAGAGCGAAGCAATCTTGATTCTAACAGCAAAGCGGTCTAAGAGATTTCCGCCTACGCGGGAACAAGTCTAAAAGCAAAGCGCGTCTATCACATCATACATACTTCAAAACCACCATTCCTAGTGGCGGAATATTGATTTCAGCAGAATGATTTCTGAATTGCCAATCTTCTTCTTCTGATTTGATGATGGTATTCTGGTAATCGTTCGTTCCTGCGTATTGTTTTAAATCACTGTTAAAGATTTCTTGTAATGTACCTTCGCTTGGCAAACCAATACGATAGTCTTCGCGTGGAATTGGCGTCATGTTGCATGCTATGATCAAGTCGTTTGCTGGCTTTTTTCCTTTTCGGATGTAGACCAACACCGAGTTTTCCGCGTCGTTATAATCAATCCATTCAAAACCATCTGCTGAAAATTGCTTTTCGTGTAATGCAGGTTCCGTTTTGTACAATCCGTTTAAATCTTTTAGTAAGGCTTGTACGCCTTTATGCACGTCATATTCTAACAAATGCCAATCGAGACTTTGCTCAAAGTTCCACTCGCCACTTTGTCCAAATTCTGCACCTTGAAATAGCAAATTTGTTCCTGGATGCGTAAACATATAGCTGTATAACAATCGTAAGTTTGCAAAACGTTGCCACTCATCGCCCGGCATTCTTCCTAAAATGGAATGTTTTCCATACACAACCTCATCATGCGATAACGGCAAAGGTAGTGTGCTCTTTTCTAAATTAGAGACTATTTCAGAAGTAGGGAAAGTAGTTGTTGGCCAAGAGTACATGGTCAACCGTTTAATGGTTGGTTTATTTACCCAAGGACATATCCTTTTAG
>CAZHSA010000610.1:0-1569 GCA_964535135.1 uncultured Kordia sp. | reverse complement strand
TTTCATATACAAGACCGTTGGGGGCAATATAACCGACACAAAAAATAATGAATTTCCAATTTGTTACCAATTGGTAACACGAATCGGAAATCAGACCAATAGTTTTGTAGCATAATAATTCAACAAAAAATTATGCGTACAATAAACTTATTAATTCTGATTTTTATGACTACAACACGGATAGAAGCCCAAGAAAAAAGCCAAAAGAAGTATCCCAAATTGACTGTTGCCGTTGATATACAAAGTACTCTATCGCTAAAGGAAACATTTGAATACATTGTACCGATGGACTTGGAACATATTTTCCACCCTCATAAAAATATTCCAGGCATAGACAGCACCAGCAACAAGCAAGCTTGGTATGCCCCAGGTATGAGTAGAACCGTATTTTTTGATGATGGAACTTCTTCAGAAGAAACACTGTTAAGCGTCACATCTCATTCGGGTTTCACCTATAAAGTCAATGGTTTTACCAATTCTCTCAAAGGGTTGATTAAACAGATTAATGGCAGTTGGACATTTACTGAAACCGAAAACGGCAAAATTCACATAGAATGGACTTATGAATTTGTACCCAAGAATTTTTTCGCTCATTTTCTGATTAGTACAATCGTAAAGAAACGAATGAAAACACCAATGATCAACGCATTGACAATTATGAAAGATGAGTTGGAAAGTGGAAATTTGTATCGCTATGAACGAAAAGTGGGAAATTGGTAAATTGGTAAATTAGCTAAAAATGGAAAGTTTAATCAACTATTTATTGCAATACGATCAGCTCAATACACAACAGATTGAGTTGATAAAAAGTTCGGTGCAATCAATAGAGTTAGGCATTGGTGACTATTTTTCGGAAGCAGGAAAAACAGCCAACCAAGTTGCTTTCGTGCAAGAGGGGATTTTAAGAGTTTGCTATTATGACAAAGAAGGCGAAGAAATTACTCGCTATTTTATTGAGGAAAACAACTTTGCCGTTGATTTGAATAGTTATAATCTTCAAGTTCCTTCTTCCGAATATATTCAAGCCATTATCCCTACTCGAATGTTTGTTTTTCACCGAGATAAACTCGTAAATTTATCGAGTACCATTATTACTTGGGATAAAATCATTGGACAAATCACCAACAAAGCTTTGATGGAAAAAGTTAATAGAATAAGTCCAATGCTTGCCGAAGATGCAAAAACCAGATACGCTGAGTTTCATAATCGTTTTCCAACTTTAGTCAATCGAATTCCATTGAACTATTTAGCTTCTTATATCGGAATTACAAAAAATTCATTGAGCAGAATTCGAAAAGAAATAACCGAATGAAATACTGCCCCCAACAATGTATAAGAAAACATAGGGCTTTTGTGTTGAATCGAAAGGTCTTCGCTTATTTGCAATGTCGCCAACTATAAAATTCGGCGTTTACAAGAAAAAGATAAAAGCAAAATATTTATATTTGGCTTAGTACCAATCCGAAACGTATTGCTTATCACCTGTCCTAAGTTTCCTATACGAGACGTTAGAAGTAATTACTAAAAACAAATCAACATTGAAAAAGAGAATAATAGCTTTAATTTTAT
>CAZHSA010000609.1:0-1571 GCA_964535135.1 uncultured Kordia sp. | reverse complement strand
AAAGAAATTTTTCTCAATGTTATTGAAAATGAACCTTCGCCAGAAACCTATCAAGGAAAAGGAAATCAAAATTTGGCCGTTTTATTAGAAGGAACTTTTGAATCTGCCTATAAAAATCGCGTCAAGCCATTTGAGCTGAAAAATCCTAAAACAGGAGGAAATTCTAAAATGTTGGTCGTATCAGATGGTGACATTATTAAAAATCAAATTACACGTGGACAACCGCAAGAATTAGGTTTCGATATCATCACACAAAAACAATATGGAAACAAAGAATTCCTTCTAAATTCAGTAAATTATCTATTGGACAATACGGGACTTATAAACATTCGCTCGAAAGAATTAAAATTAGCCTTTTTGGACTCTCAAAAAGTAACCGACGAAAAAACCTTTTGGCAATGGGTAAACATTGGCTTTCCGTTGGGAATACTTGCAATTTTTGGATTTGTATTCAGCTACCTTCGCAAGCGTGCATTTGCAAAATAGTTGTTAATAAGTTTCCTTTCATTAGAGCAACATTTGAGATATATTTGTAAGAATATCACAATGTGATTCTTTTCGCATCAATTTCACACAAAAAAGCTATGTTAATTATGTGGGAAGAATTATTTTTGAACACTAAATAGAACACAAACACATGAAATTTATTGTATCAAGTACATATCTATTAAAGCAGCTGCAAGTTTTAGGCGGCGTTATTAATAACAGTAATACCTTACCTATTTTAGACAATTTCCTTTTTCAATTGAACGAAAATGAATTGAAAGTCTCTGCTTCCGATTTAGAAACTACGATGTCGTCAGTTTTAACAGTAGAATCAGATAGTACAGGAAATATTGCAGTGCCAGCAAAGTTATTATTAGATACTTTAAAAACCTTTCCTGAGCAACCGTTGACGTTTGTTGTGGAAGATAACAATACAGTTGAAATCAGCTCAAATCACGGTAAATACGCATTGGCGTATGCAGATGGAGATGAATTTCCTGCTTCTGTAGAATTGAAAGAACCAAGTTCAACAACAATTGAAGGACATGTGTTAGCAACTGCGATTAGCAAAACTATTTTCGCTTCTGGAAACGATGATTTACGTCCTGTGATGAGCGGTGTATTTTTCCAGTTTTCTCCTGAAAATTTAACCTTTGTAGCCACAGATGCGCACAAATTGGTCAAATACCAACGTGCTGATTTGAGTGCTTCGCAAGTAGCAGAATTCATTATGCCGAAAAAACCGTTGAATCTTTTGAAAGGTATTTTAGGCGGAAGCGAAGACGAAGTATTGATTGAATATAATGATAGCAATGCAAAGTTTACGTTTGACAATACCGTGTTGGTTTGTCGTTTGATTGATGGAAAGTATCCAAACTACGAAGCGGTAATTCCGAAAGAGAATCCTAATAAGTTAGAAATTAACAGAAATCAATTTTTAAATTCTGTACGTCGTGTGAGTATTTTTTCGAACAAAACGACACATCAAATTCGTTTGAAAATTGCAGGTGCGGAATTGAATATTTCTGCGGAAGATATTGATTACTCAAACAAAGCAGAAGAACGTTTAACATGCGATTATCAAG
>CAZHSA010000608.1:0-1592 GCA_964535135.1 uncultured Kordia sp. | reverse complement strand
TTTATGTTTTTATTAAAACTTCTTTTTAGCACATTTTATATATTTACTTCATAAAAGTATTTTCAATATATGATTCAAAAAGTAGTCTGTATACTCGCTGTTTTCTTTGTTTTTTCAAGTGTTTCCATAGCACAAGACAGTCTTTATATCAAGTTAGACCGTAAAAATCGTGTCAAAGAGTTAGGAACGATTCAAAACGGAGAAAAGAATGGATTGTTTTTTAAATTCAAGAGCAATGGAAAACACAAGTCGTATATGTATGAAAATGGTAGCAAACGAACGCTAACTCCATCCGAAGTTTCGGTGGAAACACAATACGACCCGAAGTCGAAAGGTCAGATTTTAGGCGAAAGTTTTGGCGTTCGCAAGGATGAAAGACGTACAGGATTGTGGCTCTTTTTTGATAGCGATAAACAGTTTATTGCCGCTTCCCTATTTGAAAATGATCTTTTAGAAGGCAACACCTATTATTTTCATGCCGATGGTGAAGTCCTAAGAATGGAAACCTATGCCAAAGGCAAAAAGCACGGAATTGCAGAAGAGTTTCACGCTGGCGGTGCCTTGCATTATCGAATTCCCTACAAAAATGGCAACATTGCAGATGGTGAGCATGTGTATTACTATCCGAACGGAAATAAGAAAATTGTCAATACCTACAAAAACGGTGTAAAGTTTGGAAAGAGCACAACGTATTACGAATCTGGCGCTATCGAAATTGAAGGCTTGTACCGTGATAAAGGTTTGGCAGAAGGTCCTTGGAAAGAGTATTATGAAAGTGGCACCCTAAAAGAAGAATACTATTATAAACACGGACTTTTTCATGGTGAATACACGATTTACGATGAAAACGGAAAGGTAATAGAACAGTATATCTACAAAAATGACAAGCTGATTAAGACGATTTTGAATTAGATGCTAGATGTTAGACCGCTTCGCTACTAGAATTTAGATCGCTGTCGCTGTTAGATTGTTAGACACAACTTTGCCTTAGATTTTCAGACCGCTGTCGCTGTTAGATGTTAGATATATTGGATACGTCTTTGCGAGAAGCGTAGCGACGTGGCAATCTGTTTTTTTAGGAATAGCATTTTTTGTTTTGATTTCAAGATGCAATAAGCAAATTAGGATGTTCTTTCACAAACAAATGAATTGCTTTTATATCTTCTATCAAGAAGTTCGACTTTAGGAACTTAGTGCTTAGAAAAGCTTCGCTTTGGTATTTTTGACATTCCTTAATAGCTATGGTATCAAATTACATCTTGATACAAAATCTCTTTTGAGATTTCACTCGATGTGACGCCTATTTAATGTGTTAATTTGAAAATGTAGCAATGTGTCAATTACTATCTAACAACAATCATAAACAAAAGAAATATTCGTGAATTCATGACAAAAAAATGGTATTTCCAATAGTTTATCATAATCGCTTGCTTTTGTCATAGAAATCGAACTGACGTTGCTTGTTTCAAATTCAAGTTCATTTTCAAATAAACAAATTGATACATTAAAAAATTATTACATTGCTACATTAATAACGCATCAATTCCTCAATCTTAGCTTTTACTTTTTCTGTTGATGGAATCATCGTTTGC
>CAZHSA010000607.1:0-1600 GCA_964535135.1 uncultured Kordia sp. | reverse complement strand
TTAAGCGAGCAAAAAAACTTCTTCCCCCAAGTTTTGCATAAACAACAACCATTAATATACCTATGTTATGAAAAATTTAAAAAGAACCTGGTTTCCACTTACCCTTGTATTCCTTTTTGTTTTTGCTTTATCGAGCTGTAATGAAGAATGTCCGCCTTGCGATGACCCTAAGCCGGTTAAGGCTCCCGATCAAATTGTTACCGTAGAGCAGGCAAAAGAAATGTACGAGACCTACGGTAAACGTCGCTTACCTCTTATTCAACGCTATGAGGATTCCATTGATAGAAGGGGCTATGACGATAAGATGCAGCAGCAAAAAATAGAAAACAAAACCAATGAGGCTGAATCGGCTGCAGCTGCCGCCCAAAAACGATTTGATGTCACGCGTTATGTTTACTATGAGTATGATACCATTAAAAAATATATGGCGTATATCGAGGCAGAAGCAGAAAAAGCAGGTGTAAAGATATCAACCTTACGATTTTACCTTTCAAACTATCCGGAGCAAGATTTGTTTCCAAAAGACACTGCGGCAAGGGTAAGACAGAACTCGGTTTTTATTACTCCTACAATTAAAGAAGGGGATAGAGATTATGCCTATTTTGGTCAGGAAAGCGCGGAAGGCAAATTAAAAATGATTTTATTAGATGATGATCTAAATCGCAGTAAAACACAATTAACAAGTAGTTTGTACGACAAGGATAAAAAGTCTTTCGCTTCTTTTTTACCAAAAATCTCAACTTCGAAAACCAGTGCAGCACCTGTATTTTTTGATGATAAAAGTTATACAATGAATAGAGGAGGTGGAATTCCACCACCCTATAATTAATAAAGTGAATATCAATACATAACTTCATAAAAATAGAAGTGTTTGAGTTTCTTAAAACGAATTACTTTTTAGTTTTTTACGGTATTACTTTCGTCGTTTCCACTATTCATTATCCCAAATACTATGATACGGCGCTAAGGTATTTTCCCATACTTCTTGCGTACACATTTTTATGCGAACTTTTGGGGGTGTTGGTAAGAGACTATGAAACCTTTCAAATTATTTATGGGCAAGAATATTCCAATTACAATGCGCTTATTTATAATATTTTTGATTTTATTTTTTATTTGTACTTCTTCTACGTTTTTTGGAAAACAAATTCCAATTCAAATAGTAAGGAATTCATAAAATACGGAGGGGTTTTATTTGTAGTGGCCAGCATTGTCAATCCTTTTTTTCAAGACCTCCGGGTGCTTCCTCAGTCATACGCAGTTTTGACAGGTTCGGTGGTTTTAATCGGAAGTATTTTCTCTTATTTTTTCGAGCTGAATATGAAGAAGGTGAAACCTAAAAATCACAGAAATTTGTTGTTTTGGATAAGTTTAGGATTATTACTTTTTTACTCAGTGTATCCTTTCCTCATTTCAAATTGGGTTTGGGATGCGACAACTTATGAAGAGTACAATTTAAGAGAAATTCATTTGGCCTTAATTGCATTGATGTACATATGCTTTTTAATAGGTTTCTTGAGAATGCGCCGAATGAAAGCGATTCAAGAAGAAGAGAACTGAAACAATTTTCTATTCTTTAGATCGTTTTTGGTATTTTAGA
>CAZHSA010000606.1:0-1606 GCA_964535135.1 uncultured Kordia sp. | reverse complement strand
AGGAACGTTAAGAGATAACGCTTAAGTATGTATCTATCAAGTATTTTCAAGTAGCGTAGTTTTATCTATATAATAGTCCTCGTATTTCGATTCGTTAAATATAGATAAGCTTTTTGATAAAGGCCGATTCGTTTTAAAAGAATTAACAGTTATTGTAAGTATTTATACTGTTTTTTTAGTTGTGTCATTTTCGGTATCAGAAATCGTTGCATCATTTGTTGAGAGGAACAATGATGTATAGTTTATGTCACAAACAAGGATTCTAATGATAAAATTAAGCTAGAGAATACTAAAGATCTATGCTTGATTTTCTAGATATAGTATTGAATCTATTAGTTTTTATTTATTCAATTTTTTCTAGTTCTTGTTTTATTCTATTTTTAATAAAGAAGTACGTAATAAAATAAAGAGGAATTCCCGCGAAATAAATCAATTGAACTGTATTACTAATTCCAGAATTTTCTCCTAATGCTTTTGAAAAATCATTTAGATGGAAAAGTGATTTTATAAAATTATATAGATAAAATAGTAATGAAATTATCCAAACAGCAAATAAAATTGCAATAAGCCAGTCGTCCATTTTTACATTGTTTAGTAAAATAGGAATGGCTCCTCCACAGATAGTTGATATAATATAATAGATGAAAGTTTGTTTTGATGTATTAAAAAACTTTTTATGACTGCTGTGCGCTTTATCATATTGCATATTTTCAAAAAAGCCTAATACCTTTAATCTTCTTTGCGAAATTCCGCGTTCTTCCAAAATACCAATTGCTACACTGCGTTCGCCTTCGGTATAGTTAAACTGACGATATTTTTTTACAACATTCATCAGTCCAATATCACTTAATGCTTTAAATTTCTCAGTACTTTTTCTATCAGTTGCTGTAATTTCAGCCAATTCATGAAGTACATCAGTTTCTTCATCTTCATCCTCATTGAGTTTTACAAAAAATCCTTTTAAAGAGAAACTAAACAATCCTTGATCAGAGGTAGCACGTTTGGTAAAGTAAATACTCAGCGGCAACATAATCATCGTTGAAAGCCACGTTCCCAGCCACGGAGGAATGCTGCCATCTTCTGCACTGTTTTTTCCGAAGATTCCAATAAAATGATACGCTAAGAATAAACAGATCGCAATGACCATCGGCAACCCAATTCCACCTTTACGAATAATGGCTCCTAAAGGTGCGCCCACAAAGAATAGAATGATACAAGCAATGGCAACGGCAAATTTGTCGTGTAAATATATTTTTTGATGATTGATTTTTTTCTCCATACGCTTAAAACGATTCTGCGTATTTTCAAGCGTGGTACGACGTCCTTTGATGTTTGTGATGGAAATATCTAAGGCGCGTTTTTGATTTTTGAGCGATAGTACAGTTAGCAAGTTGTCTGATGCTTGGATAGAATCTAACGGCACACGATTGGTCGTATCTTTTTCAATGATCACAATTCCGGTACGTTTGTACATATTATTTCCAAAACCAACTTTTTCTTGTCCATATTTACGTTCAAAAGAAGCAATAGTGTCATTCAATTGGCGCACTTTGAACATTTTATACGTGCTGTAACTTTCGTCTTCTAAATCTACTTTATTGATGTC
>CAZHSA010000605.1:0-1607 GCA_964535135.1 uncultured Kordia sp. | reverse complement strand
CGTCTGCATGAATTATTAAATCGAGCGCATCCGATACCAAACCTAACGGCGGCGTATCTAAAATTAGATAATCGTAGCGTAGTTTTAATTCAGCAATAAAATCTTCTAATTGTTGACTGATTAATAGTTCGGATGGATTTGGTGGAATTGGTCCAGAAGTAATTACATCCAAATTCGTGTATTTTGTTGGTTGAATGACTTCATCGAGTTCTTTTTGTCCGATAAGATAGTTTACAACACCTACTTCATTGGTAATTCCGAAATCACCGAAAATCTTTGGTTTACGCAAGTCCAAACCGATTAAAACTGTCTTTTTCCCTGTCAAAGAAAACACCGAAGCCACATTGATAGAACAGAACGTTTTTCCTTCTCCACTCACCGAAGAAGTAATCATAACCGTTTTGGATGAATCTTTTTCTATATTTTTATAGATGTATTGCAAACTCGATCGAATTCCTCGAAATGACTCTGCCACAGATGATTTTGGACTTTCAAAGACTACTAAATTGTTAGTTGCTCTGCTTCTGCTTACAATTCCTAAAATTGGAATATTGGAAAGCTTTTTAATATCTTCTGGTGTATTGATATTATTGTCAAGCACCGTAATGAGAAACACAAATCCCATTGGAAGCAACAAACTTATAAACAGTGCAATGGAATAGTTTTTTCTGGTATTTGGCAAAAATGCTTTTTGACCAAGATCTTTTGCGCTGTCAATTACTTTTACATCCGAAACGTTGGCTGCTTTTACAATACCTGCTTCATTTTTCTTCTCCAAAAACATAGTATACGAAGCTTCACTAATTTTGTAACTACGCTCAATGTTGAATAATTGTTGTTCTTCTTCTGGCAGTTTTTTAAATTCTGCATTGGCTCTGGCTATTCTGTTATCTACATTAGAAACATCAATAGCAGTAGACGAACGTGCGGTTTTTACGTTTTCTAACAATACGCGCTTGGTCGCTTCAATATCCTTATCTATTTCCTTAAAGAAGACATCATTTTTAACCGTTTCACCTAATTTTGCTCTTTGAATTGACAAGCCAACAATTTTAGAGACATTTCCAACGATGTTTTCATCATCAATTCCAGAAGATGCTGGCGCTGGCAACGATCGGAAATCTGTACTGTTTGTCAAATAATCTTCGAGCAGTTTATAGTATTGCAACTTCAGTCGGTAACTATTTTTTTCAATACTGTATTGATTCATTCTACCAAAAACTTCTTCTCCTTTCAATGAAGGATCAAATACTTTATTGTCTTGCTTGTATTTTTTAAGTTTCTGCTCGTCTTTACGCAATGAATCTTCTACGCCCGTAATCATTTTATCAATAAACTGAAGCGTATTGGTTGCAAATTGATTTTTTTCTTCGAGTTGTTTTGCTTTTAAGATTTCTGTGGTCATATTCAGATAATCCGCTAAAACAGCTCTGTTGGGTCCTGTGAGACTCAACTCAAGCATGGAAGCTCCTTGTACTTTTAAGCCAATGTCAATTGCTTGATACTTTGCAATTTCACTATTTAAACTCGTAAAATAGATATAGTACGGTTTCCCAATTTCAATACTTGTATCGCGACGTGGCGTTAATGCAAACTTAAAGTACTTG
>CAZHSA010000604.1:0-1611 GCA_964535135.1 uncultured Kordia sp. | reverse complement strand
TTGCGGGAAAGTACAAGATTGATTTTCCGCAATACAATATAGTGAATTGTAGGAAAAGATCCTTCGTTTAAACACTTGCGCAGCAATGAGCTATACACGTTGTTAGCCACAGTTATTTTTATTCAATCGTATTTTCTTCAAATGGTCTATCTACTGGCCGAAGTAATCCTCCTCTCATAACATGCGTTATTGACCTCATATTTGAAATGTCAATAGATGGGTTTTTATTTAGGATAATTAAATCAGCAAATTTCCCTTTTTCCAAAGTTCCAAAATCATTTGCCCTGTCCATTGCTGTAGCACCATTTTGAGTTGCCATTGTAATAATATCTTTTGCTGGAATTCCAGCTTCTTGCATTGCCTCCATTTCATCATATATTGAAATTCCATGAAGCGTTCCCGGATTTCCGGCATCTGTTGAAACTGCGATGGGAATTCCAGCCTCATATAGTTTTTTTAGATTGATAAACGTAATTTTTTCTTCATCCGTTACGCTCTTTAAATAATTCTCAAAAAACTCATCTGATTTTAAACCGTCAGGAACAATTGCAGAAAATTTATTAGCTGTCAACAACATGTTCTTGGTCTTAACATCTACCACGTTGTTAGGGTCTTGTATATTAAAATCATGGTTAATTGCTCGATATGCATTGTAGTAACCTCTAAACACAACAATAGTTGGGCAATAAATCACTCCTGTTGTTTTTGCTAATTGAATAAATTCTTCGTCTATTTCTTTATCACCAACACTATGAACCAATACTTTAGCATCCAATCGCAATGCTTCTTTTGCCTGCTCAAGTGTAATTGCGTGGACAATCATTTTATTCCCTCTTTTGGCTATTTCCTCCTTTACGGCAACCATATTCTTCATAAAGGTTGTATCGTTTAGGTATAATTGGTGAATTTTAATTCCTGTTGAACCAAGACTATCATTGAGTCCAACTATACTTTTACCGTGTTCAGCTGATTCAAGATGAACTAGAACACTATCGTTAGCTGTGTAAAATGTTTTTATATTTTGTTTTGATGCTGGTGTGAGAAGAATACCTGAAGCTGCGACGTGAGGTGCATTGAGGTTATTTTCTGCCGAATTTTGTAATTCAATACTCCAAGTAAAACCTCCTACATCGTATACTCCTGTAACACCAGACCTTAAATATGCCTCATAATATCTTTCGGGATTGTTTTTTACAAATTCTTGTGTTTTTTCATAACTTATACTGTCTCTCAAGTCAAGAGCGTCAGGTCTAGAATCGAAAAAACCAGTTTGAAAGAAATGAACATGAGCGTCAATCAAACCTGGTGTTATAAATTTCCCAGTTACATCAATTACTTTTGCTTTATCAGGTATTGAAGTTTTGTTATTTCCAATATTTTCTATTCTTCCATCTTTAATGATAATTATCCCATCAGAAATAGAGTTACCATTACCAATAAAAACAGTTCCTCCTTTAAGAACGGTATAATCAGAAGAGTCTGTTCTATCGTTACAAGAATAAAAAAGTATTAAAAAGAAGAATAGATAACTGATGTTTTTCATAATGTTTTGTCTTAATTGTGGCTAACGTGTTTGTGTATGGTTAGTTGCGGAAAATTATTTAAAATTTT
>CAZHSA010000603.1:0-1612 GCA_964535135.1 uncultured Kordia sp. | reverse complement strand
GTTACTATTCAGCATCCCATGATTTTAGAGAAAAATCCTTTGTAATGGGTAAAAAAAATAGAATTATTTTTATTTTATGTCATGCTTCCTAAACGACTACAAAAAATAGTGGCACTTTTATCCTTCTCTATTCAAGAATTGATAGCAGAGATAAGTAGCTATTTTGAGCAACAACTGGCTCAAAAGGATGCCTGTATTCGGGAAAAAGAAGCTCGTATACAAGAATTGGAAGACCAACTCTGTAAAAATAGTCAAAATAGCTCTAAGCCTCCCTCAACCGATAGTCCCTATAAAGATAAACCTGAACCTAAAAATCTGCGCAAAAAAACCAAACGCCAAGTAGGTGGACAAAAGGGACATAAAGGACGTAATCTCAAAATGGTAGAGAATCCTAACCATAAAAAGGAACATAAAGTAACAACTTGTGAGTCTTGTGGTGAAGATTTAAGTGGTTGTAAGGTGCAAAAGATTTGCCGCCGTCAAGTCTATGATATTCCCCCTCTGAATGTTGAGGTAACTGAACATCGAGCAGAAGTAAAAAAATGTAGCTGTGGACATGAAACACGGGGAACTTTTCCTCCTGGAGTGAACCATTATGTTCAATATGGCTCAAAGATTAGAGGCTTTTTGGTTTATTTGCAAAACTATCAGTTACTTCCTTATGAGCGAAGTGCCGAATTGATAGCAGATATATTTCAACATAGGTTGAGTACAGGTACGCTAAATAATACCCAAAAGTATGCTTTTGAACAACTGGAAAGCTTTGAAGAACAATTAAAAGCACTACTGACACTTGCCACTGTTGCAGGGTTTGATGAAACAGGTTTTCGAGTAATGGCTAAATGTTGGTGGCTTCATAGTTGTTCTACCGAAGACCATGCTTACTATGAAGTACATCAAAAAAGAGGAAATGAAGCTATGGATGCTATTGGTATTTTGCCAAATTTTGAAGGGATTGCCATTCATGATTTTTGGAAAAGCTACTTGAAGTACGCCTGCACACATGGTTTATGTAATGCCCATTTGCTTAGAGAATTGAAGTTTATCAAAGAACGATTCAAGCAAGATTGGGCAGAAGATTTAGCCACCTTACTTTGTAAAATGAAAAAAGCTCGAGATAGAGCCGTATTGAAGGGGAAAACCACACTCTCCAAGCAAACCCTAAGAAAATATCAAAAGAGGTATGACTTGATTATTCAACAGGGTTTTAAGGCAAATCCTTTTACGCCACCAAAAGAGAAAAAACCAGGTCGAGTAGCTAAAACCAAACCTCTAAATCTACTGGAAAGAATGAGAGACTTCAAAAACGATATTATTCGTTTCTTATTTGATTTTCAAGTGCCTTTTGACAACAACTTTTCAGAGCGAGATATTAGAATGATGAAACTCAAACAAAAAATATCTGGCTGTTTTAGGTCGAAGAAAGGCGCACAGTATTTTGCCAGAATCAGAAGTTATATTATGACAGCACGCAAACAGGGAGTGAATGTCTTTGAGGCTTTAGTTGACCTCTTTGAACATAATAGTACCTACGCCAAACTCGTCAATAATAACTAGTGCTGAATAGTAACAAAAATGAAAATAAAACTACTCATCATATTATCAATCATAT
>CAZHSA010000602.1:0-1616 GCA_964535135.1 uncultured Kordia sp. | reverse complement strand
ACTATCAAGGTGATGGAGATTCAACCTACCGACTTTTTTACGATACTGTAAAAGGTGGAGATTACCGTTCGCGTGAAGCAAATGTATATCGACTGGCTGAGGTTTCCACAAACATCATTGATCAATGTGTAGCACAAGGAGTTCCTTTTGCACGTGATTATGGTGGATTGTTAGACAACCGTTCGTTTGGTGGAGTACTAGTATCACGTACTTTTTATGCCAAAGGACAAACAGGACAACAACTATTACTTGGAGCGTATTCTGCCATGAACCGCCAAATTGGTCGTGGAAAAATCAAGATGTACAACCGTCACGAAATGTTAGACGTTGTTATTGTTGATGGAAAAGCAAGAGGAATTATAGCACGTAACTTAGTTACAGGAGAAATAGAAAGACACTCGGCGCATGCAGTTGTATTAGGAACTGGTGGATACGGAAACGTATTCTTCCTTTCAACAAACGCTATGGGAAGTAACGTAACAGCAGCATGGAAAGCACACAAACGCGGTGCCTACTTTGCAAATCCATGTTACACACAAATTCACCCAACATGTATTCCAGTTTCGGGAGATCATCAATCGAAACTAACGTTAATGTCAGAATCATTACGTAATGATGGACGTATTTGGGTGCCAAAACACTTAAAAGATGTGGAGGCAATTCGAAACAAAACCTTGAAGCCAACCGATCTTAAAGAAGAAGACAGAGATTACTACTTAGAACGTCGTTATCCTGCCTTTGGTAACTTAGTGCCACGTGATGTTGCGTCGCGAGCAGCTAAAGAACGTTGCGATGCAGGATTTGGAGTCAATGCTACCGGAGAAGCAGTATACTTGGATTTTGCTGCTGCCATAGAGCGTTACGGAAAAGAGCAAGCACACGTAAAAGGATTAGATGAAAATGATGCTGCATTAGTAAAAAAGCTTGGGCAAGAAGTTGTAAAAAACAAATACGGAAACTTATTCCAAATGTATTTCAAAATTGTAGATGAAAACCCGTATGAAACACCAATGATGATTTACCCAGCGGTACATTATACAATGGGAGGAATTTGGGTAGATTACAATCTACAAACAACAGTACCTGGATTATTTGCTATTGGAGAAGCAAACTTCTCAGATCATGGAGCCAACCGTTTAGGCGCTTCTGCCTTAATGCAAGGTTTAGCAGATGGATACTTTGTATTGCCGTATACAATTGGTGATTTCTTAGCCGATGATATTCGTACAGGACCAATTTCTACAGATTCAAAAGAGTTTGAAGAAGCTGAGAAAAATGTAAAAGCATCTATTGATAAATTGATCAATAACAACGGAACGAAGCCAGTTGACTATTTCCATAAGAAATTAGGAAAAATCATGTGGAACAAATGTGGAATGGCACGTAACGAAAAAGACTTAAAATCAGCTATTGAAGAAATTTCTCAACTAAGAGCAGAATTCTATAAAGATGTACGTATTCCTGGTGAAGCTAATGAATTCAATGAAGAATTGGCAAAAGCAGGTCGTGTAGCAGATTTCCTTGAACTAGGAGAATTATTTGCGAAAGATGCGTTACAACGTGAAGAATCTGCTGGTGGACACTTTAGAGATGAATACCAAACAGGAGAAGGAGAA
>CAZHSA010000601.1:0-1658 GCA_964535135.1 uncultured Kordia sp. | reverse complement strand
TGATGAACAGTTGATTGTTATCTATTCGATAGTTTGTAATTGGAATTTCTTCAGCAGCGTTTTCTTTCCCTAAAAAAAGGGTATTTATAAAACTTTCCTCTTTTTTTTCTGCGGAAGGAATTGTCAGCATTTGCACAGAAAATCCAGGTTTTTTAGAGTGAATAGACAAGTGCATTTGGTTTGCATTCTTGGTATCATCAGGCGCAAATACATAGGCAAAAATCACAATAAACGCACAAAGTACAATAAAGCTAAAACTCAAAACGCCCCAAAAATTCTTTTTGAATTTTTGGAGCGCTAATTTTGTAAGTGAATTTGAGTTTTGACTCATTAATATCTTTTAGTTTAACCTTTTACAACGGATCTTTTTTTCTTTTTGATGTTGTTCAATTGAATATCTCCCAATACGTTGATCGCTTCTTCTACATATACATCTTTTGCTAAATCTTCGTGCCACGCTTGTCTTTTTCCTTGCAGGGTAGAATCTTTTTTCATTAGCAATTCTTCGTATGGTAATGAGTTGAATACTAAATTTGTATCGTAGTCAGAAATGGCTTTGAAACGTTTTGCATATTCTTCATCCGCGTCTGCTTCTTTTTTGTATTCCGCATAATTTAGTGGATATACATTTTCATCACGACGCTTCTTAATCCACTTTGCGTTTTCTTCAATCAATTTTAATTGCGCATTGTTTTCCATACGCGCTTTACTTTGTTGAATGGTTTCTTCATAACCAATATAACCATCCCAAAGATTGTAGGACGCAGGATCAATTTGATCCCAAGGTAATGGATTTTCTTGATCTTTTTCACCTACATCAATAAAACTGTATTTATCAGCTACAACAACATCACTTTTTACACCTTCTAATTGTGTTGATCCGCCATTGATTCTATAGAATTTTTGTGTTGTTAGTTTTAAAGCACCTACATTTCCATCACCACCACGAACAAATCTGTTTAAGTCCACAATATTTTGAACGGTTCCTTTTCCGTACGTTTGCTTACTTCCTATAACGATTGCTCTTTTGTAGTCTTGTAATGCTGCCGCTAAAATTTCTGAAGCTGAAGCTGAAAGTTCATTCACCAAAATTACCAACGGTCCATCCCATTGAATACGACTGTCTTCATCTTTTAGTACTTCTTTTCCATCTACAGAACTTTTTACTTGTACGATTGGACCATCTTTAATGAAAAAACCAGCCATATCTACCACAGTTTTCAAAGATCCACCACCATTATTCCTAAGATCTAATACCAATCCCTCCATACCTTGATCTTTTAAACGCTTAATTTCTTTTTTCACGTCACTCGCAGCATTTCGTTTATTGTAATCTTCAAAATTTACATAGAATTTTGGCAGGTTGATGACTCCGAATGTACGCTGTCCTTTTTTCACTACAGCCGATTTTGCATACGTTTCTTCAATCTCTACCAAGTCTCTCTTGATTGTAATTATTTCAATAGAACCATCAACTTTTTTCATTGTTAAGGTTACTTTTGTTCCTTTTGGTCCTTTAATTAGTTTTACAGCATCATCTAAACGCATTCCCACAATATCAACAGGATCTTCACCTTCTTGTGCTACTTTTAGAATAACATCACCTGCTTCTACCTACCATCCACCCACCCACCCACCCGTCTCTCTTTTCCTTCTTC
>CAZHSA010000600.1:0-1669 GCA_964535135.1 uncultured Kordia sp. | reverse complement strand
TAGGTGTAAAAGCCGTTTCTTCAAATTCACTTCCTAAAGCAATGTGCATTTCCGCCGTACGTTCTGCCAGTTTTTGAATCTTTAAGAATAAATTCAACCCAACCCAATCAATGATTCTCGGCGACACATCGCGAATGCCTAAACGTTCAAAAAGTTCTGTTTCAGGCAATTCCTTGATGTTGATATTTTTAGTTTCAAGATTTAGGAATACTTTGTGCAATTCTTTCAACATATAATCCCACGCATCACCTTCATTTGGCACCATTTCTTGCATGAGCCCGATCGTAATGTTTTCTTTATCAGAATCAACTATACTCAAACTTCCCAAATACGCAGGCGTGTTTTTGTATTGCTTTTTTTCAGATAAAAAGCGACTCATTTCGTAGTCAGGATTTTTATTAGCGTAAATTCTTCGGAAGAACTTTAATACATAATTTTCATTGTACACAATGGACGTATTGCTTTGCTCTAAGCCCATAAAGCGTGACGATTTATACGCGTCATCAAACAGCAAGCTTTTATGATATTGCACACGTGTTTGATCGTTAGGAACCGCTGTCAAAATACGTTCAAACACCAGTTTTCGAAACGCTTCTAAGTTGATAGCATCAATGATAAATCCTTCTTGATTTTTGATACTGATTGGCAGTATGCGATCTTCTTTTGCAAAACTTTCATCCGACACAAACGCGATTGGTAAAAAGTAATGCTGATAGAAAGCTTCTACAAAATTCACTTCTAAAATTAAACCATAATAGACTTCACCATGTTGCTGAATGCGGAAATATTCCGACAGTTCAATATATTTTAGCTTGCTTGCTTTTCCACCATACCAACGCTGTTTTATGATATAATCTTCCAACACTTCCGACAGAAATGCATTGACAAAATCTTGGTTTTCGAGTAATTCTTCCCAAGCATCATTAAAATTATAGTGCGTATTGGTTTTGGTGGTTTTTTTAGCCATGGTTAATGGTTTTTCTACTTATTGATTTTAAAGATATGAAACGGCAAGGTAGGATGCAATTCTACATAGTTCCATTCGTCATACCAATTGTAACTATTGCCCGTGATTAAATCGTGTACTTCTACTTTATGTCCGTGTTGAATGCCTAATTCGTGCAACGGCAATTGTACCGTTCCTTGTTGCGGATAGTATTGATCTAAACTAATAATGACTAACACTTCGTTGGTTTTATCTTGATTCCACTTGTAGAAAGCGATGAGGTTTTCATTTTCTATATGGCAGAATTTGATGTTGTTCGTTTGTTGCAACGCTTCATGTTCGTGACGAATGTGATTGATGCGTGAAATTAACGTTGTCAATTTATTTTCTTTGAACCAATCGTAATGACAGAGTTGAAACTTCTCCGACATGTAGTATTCTTCCTTTCCAGGAATTGCCTCGTCGATCATTTGCTCAAAAACAGGTCCGTAAATCCCGATATTGGAACTTAAGGTTGCCGCCAACGCGTATCGCTGAATGTACTTTGATTCGTTCGCACCTTGCAAATGAAATGGATTAATGTCTGGCGTGTTTGGCCAAAAATTTGGTCGCATGTATTCCTTTTGATCGGTTTTGGTCAACTCTTCTACATATTCAATCAATTCATGCTTATTGTTTCGCCATGTAAAATATGTGTAGGATTGTGTATATCCTTGCTTTGCC
>CAZHSA010000599.1:0-1671 GCA_964535135.1 uncultured Kordia sp. | reverse complement strand
CTTCTATATATTTCATAGTTACAGTATTATTTATTTCAAATGTAATATATCGATTCCATAACTTTGTTAAATCATTGAATGATTTACAACTTTTTGTATTTGATATTAAAGATCCAAAAAAAGTATCAAAAAATATCCAAAAAACACACTTTTACGATTTGAGACTTGCTTTTTGAGACGCACTTTGCAGCTAGCATGTTAGATAGTTCCAAAAAAACAAATCAACAGATTGACAAATAATCAAATTAACGAATTAACAAGTAAAAAAAATTACCCAGCTAATGACTGCAAATACTGAGTAGGAGAGAAGTTGGTGAGTTTTTTGAAAACTCTGTTAAAGGTAGCTTTGCTGTTAAAACCACATTCATAAGCAATTCCAAGAAGTGACAATTGTTTGTGTTTGCCTTCTTTCAACATTCCTTTGAATGCATTGACACGATAAGAGTTTACAAAATCGTTGAAGTTCATTTGAAATCCTGTGTTGATGATTTCTGAGAGTTGTCCGCGTGTTACATCGGCTTGTTTCGCAAGTTCGGATAAGTTTAAGTCTGGATTTAAGTACGGCTTTTCACGTTCCATTAAAGCTTCAATCGCTTGAATAGCGGTATTTTCAATTTCTTTTTTGGAATCTTTTGACGATTCAGGAATGGAGATTCGCTGCGGAGAAAAACTAAAGTCTAGTTTGTTCAACTTGGTCGTGTCCGTAAAATATCCTTTCAAACCTATATAAATAGCACAAATTGCCATACATAGATTCAGCCACCAACGCTCGTTATATCCCAAATCTAACAGTACGCTTCCAATAAAATCCTGTGCCGAACTGTATAAAAATAATATGGTGAATACGATGAGGAAGTTGCGAATCCAATTCAGCTCCAGCTTAAAAACATTAGAGAAATATTGCTTTATTTTTTGTCTGTAATTAAAGAATAATTGTATTGTAAATGCTAAATAGAGTAGCATTACAGAAAAACCAACTACAGATAAAATGGGCAGTACAAAAGGTTCGTCCAATTCAATTTTTAGGATTCCGTTTTGCGTTTCGTTGAATCCAGGTTGCAATGCATCATACGTAAAAATCGTCAATCGGTACGCTACCAAACTCAGTGGAATGGCAAAATGCCACCAGTGTTTTTTGAGAAATTGGAAGTTTGATTTCGTGATTGATTTTACATAGAAATAAATTAAAGGAGCAATGGCAGTTCCTGCAGGAATTAAGAAATAATTGATTTTTGTATTGCGGAATGTATCGTACCAGCCCATAAAACCAACGGTATAGCAGATTTGCGTATAGGAAACAATCAATAATAAAATAGCTAAAATAGCGTCGGAAGCATTTTTCTTTTCGGCATAGCGTTTTAATAACAATACCACCAACACCAACGCTTGTAAGACAAGAACTAGTAAAGGCGTACTGTACATATTAAAATTTGGAAACAGAAACATGGAACTCTTTTTTTGATTGCACTCAAAACTACTAAACTTTTTTAGTTTTTTGAAGGTAAAATTGGCTCACAATACGATTTGAGACTGTTTTTGTCGAATGATACTACCACCAAACAATAAAAAACATTTCAAAAGAATCTTTGTGTTTCTGCCAGCATAAAAGCGATCGTTTTACAGCTAAGTTTTCAATAATATCTTTTTCAATATTATTAAAATCTGCCCAAA
>CAZHSA010000598.1:0-1677 GCA_964535135.1 uncultured Kordia sp. | reverse complement strand
TTGCGTTTGTTTGAAATGTTCTTAGGTCCATTAGAACAAGCAAAACCATGGAATACCGCAGGAATTTCAGGCGTTTTCGGATTCCTAAAGAAATTGTGGAAATTGTATGTTGGAGAAGAAGGTGTATCAAACGTAACGGACGCTGCACCAACGAAAGAGAATCTAAAAACATTACATAAAACGATCAAAAAGGTGGAGTATGACATCGAAAACTTTTCGTTTAATACATCTGTAAGTACGTTTATGATTTGTGTCAACGAATTAACCGCGCAAAAATGTAGTAGTAGAGAAATCCTAGAACCATTAACGATCTTGGTTTCGCCGTATGCGCCGCACATTGCCGAAGAATTATGGTCACGATTAGGACATGAAGGTTCTATCTCAAAAGTGTCATTTCCTGTATTTGAAGAAAAACATTTGGTGGAAAGTTCTAAAGAATATCCGGTGTCTTTCAACGGAAAAATGCGTTTCAAAAAAGAATTATCACTAGATTTATCAAAAGAAGAAATAGAGAAAATAATTTTAGAAGATGAACGCACACAAGCACAATTAAACGGAAGAACTCCTAAAAAAGTAATTGTAGTTCCCGGAAAAATTATTAATATCGTAGGATAAAAATGCTAATACTTTGGTATAAAATTAGATAGTACGTAAAACAATGTACTTTTATATCACACAAATAAAACTCAAACAAATGAAAAAACTGGTCTTTTTAATTGCATTGATCTGTATGTCTACAACTGTTGTGGCACAGAAAAAACAAGCAAAAGAGCGTGACGGGAAAGATTCTGAAGATAAAGAGTTTCCAACACAATACGCGTTTCCAAAAGAATACGTTGGTACGTATGCAGGAAATCTAAACATTGCAGATGCTTCTGGCGTATTGCAAAATGTTCCGATGGAATTAAAAATCAAACCAACAGAAGATCCTAAAAAGTATTCGTACACGTTATCGTATATCGTAGAAAAGAAAAAAGACGAACGCAAATATACGCTCATCACGGTAGATCCTGCAAAAGGATTGTTTGATTTGGATGAAAACAATGGCGTTGTCTTAAGAGCAAACTACATGAGACAAACGTTATTCAGTACTTTTGAAGTCAACAACCGAATTTTAAATAGCAGTGTCGAATTTAAAAATGACGGACGTGTTTTCTTTACCATCATTGTAACTGAAAAATCCGATCCTAGAGAAACAGGCGGAGAAAAATTAGCTGTCACCAGTTATAATGCTGTTGTAATACAAAAAGCTGCACTGCGTAAAGTTGAACGCGATTAACGACAAAAACTGACAAAACTTCATACAATCAAAACCTCGCTCATTTGGCGAGGTTTTTGTATTTTTTATCGTAAAACTTAACAAAAACGCATTAAAATTTCTAGTTCTAAAGTAGAATAAGTACCTTTTGAAGTAGTAAAATGGCAATACTGTTTTAGTAAATAACTTAAATTAAAAGAATATGTTTTCAAGTGGATATATGCTCCTTGCGGGCGCAATTATGTTGGTAAGTATGTTTGTCAGCAATAAACTGAAAAGTAAGTTTGCACACTATTCAAAACTAAGCTTACGTAATGGAATGAGTGGCGCTGAAATTGCTGAAAAAATGTTGGCAGATAATGGTATTAGAGATGTAGAAGTGATACATGTAAAAGGAATGTTGACAGATCATTACAACC
>CAZHSA010000597.1:0-1680 GCA_964535135.1 uncultured Kordia sp. | reverse complement strand
CCTTTGCGACCGTGTGTTGCTACTGCAATCAAATCGGCACCTTTTGTACTTGCAAAATTTAAAATACCTTGCTCAATAGAATAATCGTTTACATAATGTACATTTTCCAAATTGTCTAAATTTCCATCCGCAACCTTTAAAAAATCCGTCACTTTCAATTCCATTTCTGAAGTGCTGTTAAATCCTGTGCCTGGTAAATTTATATACACCAAGTGCAACTGTATACCAAGCGATTTGAATAAATGCGAAGCGTTGATATACGGTTTAATGGCTTCTTTGGAGAAATCGCAAGCAAAAACTACTTTTTCAAACTCCGTCAAAATTGGATGATGTTTAATAACCAACACAGGAATAGTTGCATGTCGCACTACTTTTTCCGTGTTTGAACCGATAAAAATTTCTTTCAATCCACTTGTTCCGTGTGAACCCATCACAATCAAATCGGCATGGTGTTCTTGGGCAACATCATTCACTTCGCTAAACACTTTAAAATGTTTTACAATTGGTGTTACAGCAACATCTTTTAAAAAAGGTTTGTCTAAAAAATCGGCAAACTTCTGCTCGGCCAATTTCAAGTAAAAAACAGCTTCTGCTTGTTTGGAGTTGTCATCATCAGAAATGAGCGCGTTCGACAATTCTAACATGTGTAATGCTAAAATCTCAGCATTGTGCTTTTGTGCCAACGCTGCAGCCGCTTCTAATGCGTATTCAGAATGTTTTGAAAAATCTATCGGGACAATAATTTTATGTATCATAATTAAAATAGTTTAGGTTAAACAGTCATAGAAAACAATTGTGTGTCTGGCTTTTTGCGTTGTAGCAACACATCAAACGCCATGCAAATATTGCGTACAAACGGTTTTCCTCTTTTAGTAATGCTAATGGTGTTATTTTGTATCTGAATAAGTCCGTCACGTTCAAATTCTGCTAACTTTTCTGTGATATTTGCCAATTCAGGAATTTGGGTTGTTTCTGCGGTCCACGAGGTTTTAAAGTGGCACATTAAGTTTAAAATATGCTTGCGAATTAACAAATCTTCAGCGCTTAACATATGACCTTTCCCTAAAGGAATGATGCCTTCATTTACCAGATGATGATAGGTTTCAATATTCTTCACATTTTGTGCAAATCCGTACCAACTATCACCAATAGATGATACGCCCAAACCAATCATTAATTGAGTTTTTTGTGCGGTATAACCCATAAAATTACGATGAAGTCGTTTCTCAATCATCGAAGTGTACAACGAATCGGTTGGCAAGGCAAAATGATCCATGCCAATATCTGTATAATCTGCTTCTTGTAATAGTTTCTTGCCTACATTGTACTGTGCTGTTTTTGCTGCGGCAGATGGTACATCTTCATCGCGAAAGCCACGTTGTCCATTTCCTTTTATCCAAGGCACATGCGCATAACTATAAAAAGCAATCCGATCGGGCGCCAATTGTTTTGTTTTGGCAATAGTTTCTACCACATGTTCGGTAGTTTGAAACGGCAATCCAAAAATGAGATCGTGTCCAACAGACGTATAACCAATCTTTCTTGCGAGTTCAGTAACTCGTTGTACATTTTTAAAAGGTTGTACTCTGTGAATCGCTTTCTGAACCGTTTCATTATAATCTTGCACACCAAAACACACACGTCTAAATCCTAGATCGTATAAGGTTTGTAAATGTGCTT
>CAZHSA010000596.1:0-1685 GCA_964535135.1 uncultured Kordia sp. | reverse complement strand
GAAGCAAAGAAAAAACTCATTGCCAAATCGGGTTGGATTGCAGGTTTTGGATTGTTTGCGATGTATGCAGGTTTGATACTGCTCGGTTCGTATTTCAGTGGCGAAATAGAAATTGACATGTCGCAGAGTAACGATATGAAACGTGCTACTTTGTTACGCGGTATCAGTTTGGCAACATTAGGCAATATTGGCACGGCTTTTTTAAGTGTTTTGGTCGCGTTGGCATGTTTTACGACTGCTGTCGGAATCACCACAGGAACGGCTGATTATTTTAAAGGACTTTTTAAAGATTCGCAAAACGCATATACCATTACCGCGATTATTGCCTGTGTTTTAGGTGTTGTTGTAGGACAATTGGATTTTCATTACATCATTATCATTGCGATTCCGGTGTTGAAGTTTATCTATCCTATTACGATTGTACTGATTTTTTTAAATATAGTTTCACAAAAATTTGCGTCACCATTGGTGTTTAGAGCTGTGGTAGGCATCACTTTTATTTTCGGATTGTTTGATGCGATTACTTTTTTCTATCCGGAAAATAGTTTTCTAATTAATTTCCGTGAAACCATTCCGTTAGGCGTGTATGATTTTGGTTGGGTATTGCCAGCTTTTGTTACGTTTGTGGTGATTGGTTTGATGAATAGGAAATAGGAGTACGTTACGTCATGCTGAACTTGATTCAGCATCACATAACAAGCATAAACGCTACATTAAATTAACACAAGATTCTAGATGCTTTTGGAATTTTATAAAATGACTTCTTCAAAATAAAATTCTTACAAATTTTACGTATTTTCCTAGAATAAATACAGAAACTGAAATCTTACTTTATGAACAAACTCATCATTGCAGGAAACGGATTTGATTTGGCACACGGATTGCCAACATCCTACAATCATTTTATGGATGCTTTTTGGCGTGATTTAGGAAAGGATTATGAAGTAGAATTGATAAAAGAAATTGTTTATGTAGATTCAGAGTTTTTAAAATATTTTAGAATAGCTCACATAAAAAACTTCAATGATTTTAATGAAATCAAAGAAAAATTTATAAGCTCTTTATACAAACCTCAAAGAACTTTTGAATTTAAAAACCAATTCTTCAAAGACTTAAATAAAGTGCAATCTGTTAAAAACTGGGTAGATGTAGAAAACGAATATTATCAAAAGTTAAAAGAGCTTTGTTTATATGAAGATGATGAAACTAAAGCTAATAAAACAATCTACAAGGAAGTAAGGCTTGAAACGGTATCAATATTACACAAAGAGTTTGAACAAGTTAAACAGTTGCTTGAACGTTATTTACAAAAGAATATAGTTGAAGCTTACGATTTTGAACACGTTAGTGATAAATGTTCAGAAATTAAAGAGATTTTAAGACCGTTCGTTTTCAATTTTAAAAATGTTCATGAAGAAAGGTTATTTGATGAATTTACAATAGCTGAAGACCAAGACTTTATTTTAAAACTTTACGAGCAATATGACTTAGATTTTAAAAATGGTAAGAAACCAAAATTGAATTCAGGAAAAGTTGTCAATTTTAATTATACATCAACAGCTCTTGGTTATTTACGTTCATTAGTTGATGATTACGATTGTGCAATAACCACAGAAAATCATATTCACGGAGAGTTAAACAAAAACATTGTATTCGGCTTCGGAGATGAAATGGACGATGATTAT
>CAZHSA010000595.1:0-1692 GCA_964535135.1 uncultured Kordia sp. | reverse complement strand
TACTTTTTGATAAGCAAGACGCTCCAAAAAAAGGAAAAAAAATAAAAGCATTAGTCGTGTGCCCTACGCGGGAATTGGCGGTTCAAATTGAAGAAAACTTTAAAATATACAGTACGTTCACCAATTTACGTACAGGCGTTATCTTTGGAGGCGCTTCTATAGAACCACAAAAAGATATGCTGAAAAAAGGGGTGGATATTTTAGTTGCTACACCAGGAAGATTGCTCGATTTACACAAGCAAGATGTTGTGAATTTGGATTATATAGAAACACTCGTTTTAGATGAAGCTGATTTAATGTTAGATATGGGATTCATCGACGATGTCAAAAAAATAGAACGTCTATGTCCTGATGAAAAGCAAATTTTGTTGTTTTCAGCCACCATGCCGTATAAGGTAGAACATTTGGCAAATTCTATCTTAAATGCTCCTGAATATATAGAAGTTGCACCAACATCATCAACAGCAAAAGGCGTGCAACAAGTGTTGTATTATGTGCCGAAACCGAAAAAGATTGAACTCTGTCTACACTTATTAAGAAACAACATCAAAGGAAGCGTTATTATTTTCAGACGTACCAAATACGGCGTTGATAAGCTTGAAAAAACATTGCTACGCAACAACTATAAAGTTGCAAGTATTCACGGAGATAAATCGCAAAGTTTACGACAACAAGCGTTGAACGATTTTAAAAATGGAGATGTCAATATCTTTATTGCAACCGATGTGGCTGCCAGAGGAATTGACATTAAAAATGTAGATGTTGTGATTAATTTTGATGTTCCAAACGTATCTGAAACGTATGTGCATCGAATCGGAAGAACGGCAAGAGCTGGCGCTTTAGGAATCGCGATGTCTTTTTGTTCGGCAGATGAAAAAAAATACATCAAAGACATTCAACAACTCATCAACACAACACTTTTTGTAGAAGATGAACATCCGTATCCGCTCGATCCAAAAGCAAAACCTGAAGTTCATAAAAAGAAAGGAAGCAAACACAAAAAAGGCAGAAAATCTGTAGCTTCTAAAAAGAAGAAAAAACGTTGGTACTAAACGATTTTGGATTGACGAATGACGAATTTTGATATAATCAATTTTAAACATGAACACAACAACCTTTTAATATGAAAAATTATCTTTTCCTCTTCGCGGTATTTTTTGTCTTGCAATCGTATGCACAGAAAGAAAAAACGGTTTTTACCTTGAAACCTTCGCAAAGTATGTTGATGACAGGAAAAGGTGCTGGACAAGATGGCGCGATCAATCCGTATACAGATGGAAATAGCATTGCACTTATTGAAAATGTAGGCGAACATGAATTTTCAATCCGACTTGAATATCAAGGAAAGATCATACGAACAATTGCATTAACCGCTGGAAAAAAAACCAAAGTTGGATTGCCAAAAGGAAGTCAACTCTATTTTGACACCGAAGCAGAAACCACGGTCAAATTAGAATTTATAGACGGTTTGAATTAAATCAATACAAAGAATAAAAGAAGCTGTTTGAAAAAGGCAAAATTAGCTCAATGAGATGTTGGATTGAGTTCAACATGACGCTACCTTCCTTCAAACAGCTTTTTTTAAATTATAATAATCCTATAGTTCGTCTTCGAAATGCTTCTTTAAGAAACCTTCAATTTTATTGACTTCCATTTTTTCTAATTGATGAATTTCTTTCTTCATCGCATCTT
>CAZHSA010000594.1:0-1700 GCA_964535135.1 uncultured Kordia sp. | reverse complement strand
CGCGTCTTCGCCAGTAACTGTACCGGTAATCGTACGTTGAGCAAGGAGATTACTACAAAATAGTAACCCGAATGTAAACGAGCCTAATAATTTGGTAAATTTACCAGATAGCTTTTTTTGTAAAATCATCTTCATAAGTACACTGTAAATTAAATTTATTTAAATTTTGAGTTGACTGAATTGACCTTTTCATAATGCTTGTTCATTTTTCGACGAGCATATGTAATATCAAATTTCCAGCTCACTTTAATTTTCTTTTTTTCACGTTCTTTGACATAAGCAAGAATCTGTTTTTCCATTTGTTTCTTAGTTGGAATCCTTCTTTTAAGACAACAACGAGCAATTGCAGAAAACTCTATTTCTACGGCATTGAGCCACGACCCTTTCAACGGCGTGTAGTGAAACTCAAATTTCTGAGTCAGATTGTATGCTCGTTCAGCATCCATGTTTTCATAGAATGAACTAGCATTATGGGTGTTAAGATTATCTTGTATCAATCGAATCTTTTCCGCTTTAGGAAAATGTGATGCTAATAATTCCATGAACTGTGCATACTCTATTTTCCGTCGTTGATCATAGACTACTGCGATTCGTTTACCCGTTAAGGGTTCAATCGCCATTAGTAAGCAACAAGAGCCATTTTTAGCATATTCATAATGCTGTTTGCGTACTTGTTCCGCTTTAACTTCAAAGCCTTTGACTACATCATCAATTAAAAAACAAGGTCGTTCATCAAAGCAAACTACGGGAAAACGTTCATCGTACTTTAGACGATAAAGTCGTAGAATATTTTCCATTGCCGCTAGAAATAAGGCATTAACAGTTCCAATACACCAGGTTTTGACTAGGTGAGGTTTTATCTTTCTTTTTTTAAAATTTCACCTACTTGAGTATGGGATATACTGTCGCAATAACCTAGTTCTATCACTTTTTCAGCCAATAATCTCAAACTCCATTGGCTAGTTCCTTCTGGAGAAGATTCACAGGCTAAAACTGTGATTTGGTCTCTTTGTTCTGCGGTTATTTTCACTGGGCGACCCGGTCTAGGATGATCATATAAGCACGCCAATCCTTCTGATGCATATCTAGTGGCTAGTTTACTCAAACTAAGCGCGGATAATTTTGCAACAGAAGCGGCGGCGGTGTAGGTCTTTCCTTTATCCAGTTCCAGTAAACCATTGACCCGTTTAAATACTCTTGCTAAAGTTGTCCCTTTATTCAACATAGCTTCTAGCTCTGAACGATGGGCAGCTGTCAATTTTACGTGTGATTTTTCCATCTTGTGTAATCTTTTTTACACAAGATATTAATTTATAGTTATTTATTTTACAATGTACTAAGTGACAAAAAATAAACGTTACCATTTTCACATGTAACATTCATTTTCATCAAGTTCCATATCACCCGATTGTAAGGGCATATTTGTCCTTGCAAGTTATGAAAGCTAATTTTTTAGATAGGTAGAATTAATAATCCGATTTAGGTTGCTATTTTAAAAGTAGCAACCTTTTTTGCTTTAACTTCAACTGATTAGATATATTAGGCAGCTTCCGCCTTTCCATTCTTTGCCCGTTGTCGGAGAATTAGTCCACCAATTATTCCAATTAGCATCAAAATTACTGCAATAAATTCTGCTTGTGTATATTCGATTCCAAAGTCTTCGTAAACGGGATTTACGCGAATCTTTTCGATAATGAACC
>CAZHSA010000593.1:0-1709 GCA_964535135.1 uncultured Kordia sp. | reverse complement strand
AGTAATGACGAAAGAGAAAACACTCTAAATCAATTACTAACAGAAATGGATGGTTTTGGAACCAATACCAATGTAATAGTTTTAGCCGCAACAAACCGAGCAGATATTCTTGATAAAGCATTAATGCGTGCTGGACGTTTTGACAGACAGATTTATGTTGATTTACCAGACATCCGCGAACGTAAAGAGATCTTTGAAGTACATTTAAAGCCACTTAAAAAAGCGGATAACTTAGATACTGACTTTTTATCAAAACAAACGCCAGGATTCTCTGGGGCAGATATTGCCAATGTATGTAATGAAGCAGCTTTAATCGCTGCCAGAAAAGGAAAGAAAGCTGTTGAAAAACAAGATTTCCTAGATGCAGTAGATAGAATTGTAGGTGGATTGGAGAAGAAAAATAAAATCATCACACCAGAAGAAAAGAAAACAGTAGCTTTCCACGAAGCAGGACATGCAACAGTAAGTTGGCTGGTAGAACATGCTGCGCCATTGGTAAAAGTAACTATTGTACCAAGAGGACAATCACTTGGAGCCGCTTGGTATTTGCCAGAAGAACGTATGCTTGTTAGAACGGAGCAAATGTTAGACGAAATGTGTGCTACTTTGGGTGGACGTGCTGCGGAGAAAGTAATCTTCAATAAAATTTCTACAGGTGCATTGAGCGATTTGGAAAAAGTAACCAAACAAGCGCGTGCGATGGTAGCCGTATATGGTTTGAATGAAAAAATTGGAAACCTTACCTATTATGATTCAAGTGGAAACGATAGCGGTTTCAATAAACCATACAGCGAGGAAACTGCCAAAACGATTGATGAAGAAATTTCTAAAATCATAGAAAATCAGTATCAACGTGCGATTCAGATTTTAGAGCAAAATAAAGATAAGTTAACAAAACTTGCAGAGTTGCTCTTGGAGAAAGAAGTAATTTTCAAAGACGATTTACAAGTAATTTTCGGTAAAAGACCGTTTGCAAAATCTGACGAAACTAGTGATTCTGAAGAATAATCACAGCTTCAAAAAATATTAACCCTTAAAAAGTCTCGAATTATGTTCAGTATAATTCGAGATTTTTTATCTTTACATTAATTTTTCCAAATCTAAACTACAATTGACTCTATGAGTCTTTTCAAGAAAATTTTCGGCTCCAAATCCAAACCGCAACAGGATATCAATCCTGCAGAGCAGCGTGGAAAGTATATGCCACAAATAGAACTACCTATTGATGAGCGTTTTACGATTAATTTTCGTAAAAACGGAGGGAAATTTTTATACTGTGATTCCTTTACCGATGTATACGATAGTTTAGAAAATATTCTCGCAGAAAATAGTTGGGAAGGAAAAGAAGTTTTATGCTTTGACGAACAGCTCCAAGAACGTTTTGACAACTTTGAACTGAAGTTTTCGCGTATCAACATGAACGCAAGCTTCTTTTTATCTTCTTGCGAGTATTTAATTGCTGACAATGGTTCTATCTTAGTATGTTCCAACCAAATAAAAGAAAAAAAGTTAAACGATTTACCTGATAATTTTGTCATCCTTGCACATACAAGCCAACTCAAAACAGCAATTGGCGAAGGTTTACGCGGCATTAAAAACAAATACAAGTCCAATATCCCAAGTAATATCACGACAATAAAGCATTTTCAAGTAAAAGAAGAAAAGGACTTTTTATCTTATGGAAGTAGCTCAAAAAACTTATATTTGCT
>CAZHSA010000592.1:0-1740 GCA_964535135.1 uncultured Kordia sp. | reverse complement strand
ATCGCTGCTTTTAATTCCTCTGCTTGTGTCGGCCATTTGGAGTGTTGAGCAAAGGAATAACTGATGCTTGCCACTGCATAACCTCGTTTGACCTGTCTTAAAATTCCTGTTTGAATGTCTTTTCGATTGCCTGTAATCCAACCTCCTCCATGCAGATGAATGATGAGTGGTAGCGGATGATTCACATTAAATTGGCATCTTTCAAAATGCCGCAACGATTTGAAAAAAAATCAGTTGCGGCATAAATAAACTGCAAAATGTTATCGTTTTTTGCAGTAAAAAAAAACTATTAATACATAAATGAATTGCATCATGAATAAAAAGTTAAAAACACTTTATTAAAATGCTTGAAACTGTATCTCAAAGGAGACTTAGAACCTTCAATGAATTTATTGGAGGAGTTACAAGATACAAAATTGACAGACGATGAAGCGTATAAATTACGTAAAATACTATTGATTCTTTTAGTTGGTGAACTTTACGGCTTACATAACCTTCACCAAATATTACAAGCTCAAGGTATAAAAAGTACGAAATTATACAAAATATGGCAAAAATTTACCTATTCAAAACTAATCGAATTAATCAATAAGTTATTGATTCGTTATTTTTTGAAAGCATTTGTTCCTTTAGGTAAAGGAAGTGATAGCCAACAATCACGTTCTTGTCTGACTATTGTGATAGACCATAGTATTTTCAAACAATGGTTAAAGAATTTTCCGATTGGCGATAAATTCGCTAAATTTTTCAGTGGTCAATTCAACAGTACGGTCTATGGTTTTCAACTTACTTTGATGGGAATCAGCATAAAAGATGTGTTTTATCCTATTTATTTTGATTTGTCAGGAAAAAAAGACGATGCCATAGAGCTTAGTTGTAAACTACTGGACAAAGTGGAGAAGTTACTGAGTTCAGCATCAAAGGAGTTTGATTTTGAACTGCCTCAATTGTATTTAAGTGTGGATAATGGATTCAATGACAATAGGTTAATTGAGAAATGCGAAAAGCTATTCATTCATTTTATATGTGTACCTAAAAAGCCACATATTTTTTATTTGGGTAAGAAGAAATTCAATGCCAACCAATATATTGAAGAAGTTTTTCTACCTAAAGAAGCCGAATATATAGCTTCGCAACAAGAACAAAATCAAGCAATTGGAAAGCCTCAAAAAGAGATTGAGCCTTTTTGTCTCAGAGTTCGAGCACACTATCGCGCTCGAAATAAAGAGGTTACGCTTCTATTCTTTAGGCTCAATGGGAGTCAAAAAGTGAGTGTAATTTATACTACACATACTGAAATGAAGGGTAAAACACTAAGACGTAGATGGTTTCAAAGAACTTATATCGAACATTTTTTTAGATTGGTTAAAAACACGCTCAAAATACAATTATCTATTTCCAGTGATGCAGAGGGCTTTCTAAAAAAAGCATTGCTGTTTTTTCTAAAAGGAATTAGTCTACAATTATATCGTAAGTTCTGTAATCGAAAAAGGGAACTAAAGAACTGCAGTCTTTACAAGCTCCAATTTCATGCAAAAGTTCTTCATCTCGACAGAATGTTGCTACAGGAACTAATCGAATCTGTTTGATTTATTATTAATACATATCGGAAAATTAGAGAAGGGGCTTTTTGCAGAAGTAAATCTCAACAAAGTATTGACTATCTTATTAGTAGAACCTAGATAAAAATGCCAATTTAAGTAATTCAGGATTCAGAATAGAAGACTCAAAAGATATTCT
>CAZHSA010000591.1:0-1747 GCA_964535135.1 uncultured Kordia sp. | reverse complement strand
GAAATCGGAAATCAATTTAAAGAAGTAGAAATTTATTATGACGAACAGGAAGCGTCAAATTTAACAATTGCCATTCATAAAGATCAAGTAACGGTTTTTCAAAAATAGCTTAGTTTGTTGTCAACTTGTTGTGTGTTATTTTATAAAAAATCACTTTTTTGGCACTTTTCTTGATGAGATTTGGCAACGTTAAAACCAATTTTATGAAGTCAAAAATATTGTTATCGCTGTTTGTATGCTGTTTTATAATGAGTGTAAGTCATGCACAAGGAAAACTCAATCGAGCTAAAGAAGAGCTCTCAAGTAGTGGTTCTAGCAGTTCAAGTAGTTCTTCACGTTGGAGCGATGATGATGACGGCGATAACAATGGTATTGGCTTTTTTGACGGCGTCTTTATCGAAATTGCCTATCATGCAACCATTGGAATTTTCTTTGGTGAAATGGAACCACGCTATTTTTTCGAATATCCATACTCTGACGGCTCACATGGCGAATACGCGTATGGTGACGAAGATGAAAGTATTCCGCTAAAAAGAAGTCAGTTTATCGTTTCCAATACATTTTTTACCAGCGGAAAAGAATTTTATGGCAATGACTTCAAACTGAATTTTCGTTTTGTTCCATTAGTTGGTATAGAAGCAAATCACTTGCATTTCTTTGAAGATCGACCAAAAAATAATTTAGGCGCTACGTCCATCATGATAAATTATTACCGAGTGCGCGAACACTATGTAACTGCTTTTTGGGGAGTTGGTGCTACGCATGTTGGTAATGGCGTAGACGAAACAGGATTTGCCTATCAAGTCGGTGTTGAGGTATTTTTGAAAAAACCATACAGTCTAAGTGCTTTGTGGAAACAAAGTTTAATCAACGATTCGTCCATTGATGAATTCAAACTACATGCGCGTTATCACTTAAAACGATTGTCAATTCATGGTGGCTACAATCATTACAAATTAGGAAGTGTGAGCATCAATGCTTTAGGTTTTGGGTTGGATTATCGTTTTTAAAAGTAGACTCCAACAAAAAACGCGTTGAATTTCTCCAACGCGTTTGTATATACTATGTAAAAAAGTTTATCCTTTAATAACACCTCTTGAAATTACAATTTTTTGAATTTCAGAAGTTCCTTCGTAAATCTGTGTAATTTTTGCATCACGCATCAAACGTTCTACGTGGTATTCTTTTACGAAACCATTTCCACCATGAATTTGAACAGCCTCTACAGTATGTTCCATAGCTACTTTTGAAGCAAATAACTTTGCCATCGCACTTTCCATATCATAATTTTCTTTTGCATCTTTTTTACAAGCAGCTTGCATTACTAAATGACGCGCAGCAGTAATATCTGTATACATGTCAGCTAATTTAAAAGCGATTGCTTGATGATTACAAATTTCAGTTCCAAAAGCTTTGCGTTCTTTCGAATATTTTAAAGCCAATTCATAAGCACCAGAAGCGATTCCTAAAGCTTGCGCTGCAATTCCAATTCGTCCTCCAGAAAGGGTCTTCATAGCAAACTTAAAACCGAACCCATCTTCACCTATTCGATTTTCCTTAGGTACTTTTACATCATTAAATTGTAAGGTGTGTGTGTCACTACCTCGTATTCCTAATTTATCTTCTTTAGGTCCTATTTCAAAACCTTCCATTCCTTTTTCTACAATAAAGGCGTTGATGCCTCTGTGTCCTTTCTCACGATCGGTTTGAGCAATGACTAAGTATACATCTGATCTTCCTCCATTAG
>CAZHSA010000590.1:0-1747 GCA_964535135.1 uncultured Kordia sp. | reverse complement strand
TGGCTGCATATATAAATTTTCTGTATTGCAAAATACAAACTTCTGTGACTTTTTTAGATTGAAAATTTAATAATTCAAAATTCAGAATTAAAAAAATGGTAAATTTGCCAAATGGAATTCTCCTCAAAGCTTTTAGAAAATGCCGTAAATGAAGTGTCGCAGTTGCCTGGAATCGGTAAGCGTACGGCGCTACGCTTGGTATTACATCTCTTAAAACAGCCAGAAAGTCAAACTTTACATCTAGTGAATGCGTTGCAAGATTTGCGTACGGAAATCAAACATTGCAAAAGCTGTCACAACATTTCTGATGTGGAAGTGTGTGATATTTGTATGAATGCCAATCGTCAAGAAGATGTCATCTGTGTGGTAGAAGACATTCGCGATGTGATGGCAATTGAAAGCACGTCACAATACAAAGGTTTGTATCATGTGTTGGGAGGAAAAATTTCTCCGTTAGACGGAATCGGGCCGCACAATTTGACGATTTCGAGTTTGGTAGAAAAAGTAAAAGCAGGAAAAGTCAAAGAAATCATTTTTGCGTTAAGCTCCACAATGGAAGGCGATACGACAAACTTCTATATTTACAAACAAATAGAAAATTACGAAGTAAAAACGTCTACCATTGCGCGTGGAATTTCTGTTGGTGACGAACTAGAATATGCAGATGAGGTAACGTTGGGAAGAAGTATCATCAACCGAGTTCCGTTTGAAAATTCTTTGAAAAGCTCTTAATTTTCAATCACTATGCAACTTTCGGTCATCATTCTCAACTACAATGTGCGCTACTTTTTAGAAGCCTGTATTTGCAGTGTGCAAGCCGCTATTGCGGAAATGGACGCAGAAATCATTGTGGTCGATAACAATTCACCAGACGACAGTTGCGAGATGATGCAACACACCTTTCCAGAAATTCAACTCATAGCAAATACAGAAAATGTAGGTTTTGCCAAAGCGAACAATCAAGCTGTAAAACTGGCAAAAGGCGAATACGTATGTATCTTAAATCCAGATACGATCGTTGCCGAAGATACCTTTACACAACTAGTACAATTCGCGCAAAGCAAAAAAAACGTAGGCGCTATTGGATGTAAACTCATTGACGGAAGCGGAACGTTTCTGCCCGAAAGTAAACGAAATATTCCCACGCCAATGGTTTCTGTTAAAAAAATACTAGGCACTGAAAATTCAGGCTACTATTCAAGCATAGAAGAAAATGAAATTGGCAAAGTAGACATTCTCGTGGGTGCGTTTATGTTGATGAAAAAAGAAGTTTATGATGCTGTTGGCGGATTTGACGAAGATTATTTCATGTACGGCGAAGACATTGATTTGTCATACAAAATCAAAAAAGCAGGTTTTCAAAACTATTATTATGGTAAAACGTCGGTCATTCATTACAAAGGCGAAAGTACGCTAAAAGATAAAACCTATGCAAAACGCTTTTACGGCGCTATGCAATTATTTTATAAAAAGCACTTTAAACGAAATATTGTCTATGATGTGGCGGTTACGCTTGGCGCGAGATTGATTCCGTTAGTATCATCATCCGAAAAAAGCATCAAAAAAGAACTCCATAAATGTGTTTTTATAAGCGATTCGGCGGAACGTTTCCAGCAAATTTCTACTCTATATCATCCTGTAACTTGCGTACGAGTGGAAAACTTAGGACACTTTTTTAGCCAAATAAAAGGTGAAAAACACGTTGAAATCATCTTGGATACACATTTTATAAATACAAAAGATAGCA
>CAZHSA010000589.1:0-1747 GCA_964535135.1 uncultured Kordia sp. | reverse complement strand
GGCAGGAATGGACGATATACGCCCTTTTTATTTCCGTCAAGGCGATATTCATACTTACGCACACAAACGTGTTTTTGGCGAGCTGGAACGTCGTTTTGATTATATTTTTGCTACAGAAAACAGATATCCTGGCGCGCCAGTTGTCATTCAGCATGAAGTAAAAAACAATCATCCGTTTGAGTTGGAAGGTGTTACCGTAACGCCAATTAATGCACTGCATTACAAACTGCAAGTATTTGGGTATCGTTTTAATGATTTTGCCTATTTGACAGACGTTAAAACGATTGAACCCGAAGAAAAAGACAAACTAAAAGGATTAAAAGTGTTGGTGATCAATGCATTGCGAGTTCAGGAACATATTTCACATTTTTCATTGGGAGAAGCGTTGGAATTCATTGCAGAAATTCAACCTAAGCGTGCCTACTTAACACATATTAGTCATTTGTTAGGTTTTCATGCAGAAGTTTCCAAAGAATTGCCAGAAAACGTATTTTTGGCATACGATACCCTAACGATTACAATTTAAAAAAATAGCAGCATCATGAAAAAGCGAATCTTACTATACACGATCATTTTTTTAGCCTTATTAGTTGTGTATTTATATGTGAGTTCCAACAAACAATACGAACTACAAACGACTAAAATTGAAGATTTACGCGGAAAGATTGAAACTTTAAAGACCGAAGTAACCGCGTATAAAGATTCGGTAGACGTGTTGTTTAATGAAAATTCTGATTTGCGCTATTTCTCTCTCAAGCATAATGGTGAAGCGTTGGAATATTTTGAAGGAACAGATATTGATACGGAAAATCTTTCTCAAATTATTACGGATGCGATTTACGATCAAAATTCAGCTTCAGCGAACAATCCTTTAGTTCCGTTTGATGGTACAGGCGGAAGATTCATGTCTGTAGACAAAGTAAAAGTCATCAATCACAAATGGGTGATTTGCAGTTTTACTGATGGCGATTTTTGGGGCGAAATGCTTTTAAGCTATCAAGTCAATGGCAAAACCAAAGAATTGACGTTCGAATTAGTGACAGAAGTTTTGTATCCTAAGTATAAAGGTTGATTTTTTAATGTATTAATGTATCAATGTATTAATGTGTCAATTTGAGAATGCGTTTTACAGAAAAATCATGATTTAATTTCAGCTATTTTTTCTAAAAACCGCTTTTTGAATCGCTTCTCAGTTTTCCAATTCCCAAACCAATTAAGAGGAGATTGCATACTGTACCTACCAAAAGTGATACATTTAATAAAAATATCTTTCTGATCATAAATGATTACAAATTGCCTTCCCCAATGATACCAGTTTCTGTATTCTTTTGAAATTATAATTTTGGAATGTTGTTTTTGTATGTCCCACAAAAACTCCTCGCTAATTTCTTTGCTGATTTTTCTATTGATACTTGTGTCTGTGCCACGGACTTTTTTCAATCTATCAGGAGATAAAAAATGATACAGACTCACAAGCGAAAAAGGAATATAGAAGATAAGGAATACTAAAGGAAGCAAAAAAGATGCTTGCGCTTCAATATTGTTTCTAAGAATAATATAGGCAATAAAAGGTGGAAATATAATAATAAACAGAAATGTAATACTTTCAAACGTAGTGTTTATTGAACTTGAAAATGATTTTTTTCTTATGTAAACTAAGTATTGTTTTCTGAGAGAAGCAGAGACATCTATGTTGTCATACATATTAAATCAATTTCTCCAACCACGCTTTAAACGAATAAAAATT
>CAZHSA010000588.1:0-1748 GCA_964535135.1 uncultured Kordia sp. | reverse complement strand
TCCTTTTTAGTAGCTCACTGTCCTGAATCAATTCATAGAAATCCTCCTCCATCCCCTTCAATTTGGAGGTCATTTTTTTTGCGGTATTGGGTAAAGAGGGGGCTTTTAAGGAGAGGTATTGACCTGCTGCTGAAACTAATATCAGCAAAATAGAAGTAAGTAGTATTCGGTATTTGTATTTGAATAGAGTTTGCAATAGTAATGCCTTTTTAAATTCTTTGAAGGTTTTGAGACGTTTATGGGGGTAAACTATTCAAGCTATTCTGCAAAATACACATAAATGATGCCAATATAAAATTTTGATGTCATGGTTTAGCCTGTGGCTCAGCTAGTGCAATAAATCGTAAATAATTAACAAAAAATGATGTTCTTTGCCATAAAAAATTATTATGGGTAGAAAACTCTCAATCCCAAGTGCCTTATTGATGTCAAAAATGCAACATGATGTGATACATCAAATAGCGACTAAGCCAACTACAACACTGAAGGTGTCAAAGCGTGCACATATATTACTTTTAGGTTATCAAGGCAAACCGTATTCCGTCATCAGTAAAAAATTAGGGATTCATTTGAATACTGTTAAATCTTGGCAAAAGCGTTGGGTTTTCAATGAGGAAAAACTATCTCAAATAGAGTCAGAATCTGATTTTGTGAATGCTATGAACATGTTTTTCAAGGATTTGCCTCGATCAGGAAAACCTAAAAAGTTTACGGTATCACAAGAAAAGCAAATCATAGCTTTAGCCTGTGATGCCCCCAGTAATCACGATATAGAAATGACAGATTGGTCTCATGAAATGTTATCAATAACTGCCCAAGCCAAAGGAATAGTAGAAAGTATCTCGCCTGCACAAGTGGGGCGAATTTTAAAAAATAGAGCCACTCCAACCCCATAAGAGTGAATATTGGCTTTTTCCTAAAATTGAAGATTGGGATGATTTTACAGACCGAGTTGATTTGATCTGTGATTTTATTTCAACTGCCATTGAAGATAAAGACCCTAATTTACACGTTCTGAGTGTGGACGAAAAAACAGGTATCCAAGCTATTGAACGCCATGAGGCAACTGCTCCACAAAGCAAAGGGGGGCATAGACGTTGCGAATATGAGTACGAACGTCATGGAACTACGACCCTTATTGCAGCAGTGAATGTACGCAACGCAGAACTCATGAATGCTCATATTCAGCCTACACGTGATGAGCAGGATTTTGGTGATTTCATCAAGGAGACTGTATCACAAATACCTGATATGGATAAGGTTGTGATTTTGTCAGACCAGTTGAATACACATATGTCTGAAACTTTAGTGCGATTTATTGCAGAAGAAGGTGGATATACCCAAGACGATTTGGGGGGCAAAGGTGAAAGTGGTATTTTGAAAAATATGAAAACTCGAAAAGAGTTCTTAGAATGTGAACATCATCGCATTCGCCTTATTTTTACCCCTAAACATTGTTCTTGGTTGAACCCAATTGAAAATTGGTTTGCTAAAATACAGCGACATGTTATTAAAAATGGTAACTTCTCATCTGTCAAAGAACTTGAGAACAAAATAAGAAGCTACATTCATTTTTATAATAAACAATTAGCCAAACCCCTTAAATGGAAATTTAAAGGCTTTTCTAAGACTAAAAAACTATTCAATTTTGTTGTGAGAAATTAATGAGGTATAGCACTACTTTGACACTGTCGCAGCAAATATTTTCGTAAAAAATCCCATATCAAAGCATGCATCCAATATTCACG
>CAZHSA010000587.1:0-1754 GCA_964535135.1 uncultured Kordia sp. | reverse complement strand
TTATTAATTAATTGATGAATTACTAAAAAGACGCCTCAAAAACGAGAATGTTACAGACAATATTGCTTTTAACATTTTTTTAATCAATTCAATTGCTCTCTCGAGCAGTTCAAAATTATTTAGGAAATCATTGTCAACCTAAAATAAACCCAGAGCTTAACAGTTATTTGATCTTGGTAACCATAAGTTAAAAAGAGGGTGAGAACATATTTTGGAGGTATCAAATACTAAAAATTCTTAGTCCGCTCAAATACCTTAGAATATCAGTAAAGAAAACTGAATTTAGCAAGAAAAGTAGTAGGGATTTCGCGCATTGTCTTTTGAAAAAAGGAAAAGGGCAATGTTATCAAAACATTACCCTGAACCAACTCTTTTGCCAAACTCAAGTCCGAATGGTTAAAGGAATGGTGTAGCGTCTGCCCTCTACAACTCCATCTATTTTCACTTTTTTGTAATTCAACTGATTTTTTACAAATTGACAAAATTGCTTTTGGTCTGAATCTACAGATAGTACCACAAGTTCCTTATCCTTGTTAACTGTAAAGATTAGTGTAGCACTAAATTTTTCCTCCGAAGACATTTCAAAATAGCCGTTAAGGAGTTTTTGCACTTTAGTCTGCAGTTCTTTTGATGGGTTTTTACTTGGAATTTCGTCGCTAGCGAATACACTTGTGCTGGCCAGCAGCAATGTTGCCACTAGCATCAAACTGATTTTTTTCATGATGTTCGTTTTGTGATTTTGAACCGATGATTGTCGGTTTTTTCAAAATCTGATTATTATTAAATTGAATGATGAACTACTAAAAGGACTAGCGTACCAGAAGAATAGTTACACTTAAAAATCACAATTAACACATTTTAACGCAGTTGCATCAAATATGTTAAAATCAATACCAAAAAAAGCCGTGTAAAACACGGCTCTTTTTCTATAAATTTACCCTTGGAGTTTTAGCTCAGTACCTCCTTAACTTTATCTGCGGCTTCCTGGAATTGAACGGCGGAATGCACTGCCAGGCCTGAATTATCTATAATCTCTTTTGCAATTTCCGCGTTAGTTCCTTGCAAGCGAACTATAATCGGTACATTGATGGCATCTCCCATATTTTTATAAGCTTCCACAATACCATTGGCAACACGATCACAACGCACGATACCACCAAAAATATTCACTAGTATCGCCTTAACACCGGCATCTTTTAAGATAATTCGAAACGCTTCTTCAACTCTTTTGGCATCAGCAGTACCTCCAACATCCAAGAAGTTAGCGGGTTCACCACCAGCCATTTTAATTAAATCCATAGTGGCCATTGCGAGTCCGGCGCCGTTGACCATACAACCTACGTTTCCATCTAAATCCACATAATTCAATCCTAATGAACCAGCTTCTACCTCGATAGGATTTTCTTCGCGTAAATCGCGCATTTCTGCATATTGATTTCTTCTATATAAGGCATTGTCATCAATGGATACCTTGGCATCAACTGCCATAATCTTATCATCTGAAGTCTTTAAAACTGGGTTGATTTCAAACATGCTTGAATCACTCTCGACATACGCCTTGTACAAAGAACCAACGAACTTGGTCATCTCTTTGAACGCAGTTCCTGAAAGTTGTAAATTGAAGGCTATCTTTCTCGCTTGAAAAGGTAACAAGCCTACTGCCGGATCAATTTCCTCTGTGAAAATAAGATGCGGCGTATTCTCAGCCACCTCTTCAATATCCATTCCACCTTCGGTAGAATACATAATCATAT
>CAZHSA010000586.1:0-1759 GCA_964535135.1 uncultured Kordia sp. | reverse complement strand
AAAACCGCTAATATTTCACAAACATTCCATGTTGCATTTGAAGCGTGAGCAAACGTAAAATATCATTAAAATAACTATCGTTAAAGGTTTGAATGTTTTCTGTGTATGAAGCATCAATCAACTTTTGATTGTCAGAAGCCAACGTTGCCGCAGCAAAACACCCAACAAAAGCACTTGTCTTTTTAGTTCTAAAAGTAGTTCCATCTAAATTGTAACCATCTGTAATGTTAGCAAAGCCAATTTTTTCAACAAAACCATTGATGGCTTTGCAATACTTTTGAGCGCGTTCATCACCAAACCAAACATAATCTTTGGCAATGCGCCACGGAGTTCGTGCGGCATCATAATAATACGCTTTGCCGCCGTATTTTGCCCAACTTACATTATCGGCTGGCGTTGTTCCATCAGCTTTGCACCAATCGGGCACCAAACCTGTTTTAGCATTCCAGCTTTTAAACAAAATATCGTAGCATTTGTCACTTACTTTATACCAAAAATCGTCGTGGGTTACTTCTGCAAAGACTTTAAAATACGCAGGTGCAAAATAGGATGGATTCGTAGTCATACTTCCGCCCCACGCATCTCCAGCTTTCAAAACAAAGGTTTCTGGTTCTACCATGTGTTTTTTGATCAACTGGATTATTTTTTTGGCTTCCGCCAGATAGTACGCGTCACCAATCAACTTGTGTGCTAATAACAACGCATATGCAACATCTACATCCGCATCGGTGGCAGCATTGTCTCCTGCCCTTTTTCCATGAACATCAATTTTCCAATGCATCAATCCGTTTGGATCTAAATGTGCGTTGTAATATGCATAAAAAGCATCAAATGTTGCTTTGTCCTTCATCATGGCAGAAATCAACAAACCATAGCCAATACCTTCGCTCACGGTGTGCGACATATCGTCAAACAAAATACGTTTGGCACCTTCGGGACAACCATCAGCAGTGACATATTTGTCTTTCCAAATCTTATACGTATCTTCTATTTGTGTTACTTTTAAATTGCTAGGCAACGTTCCAAATGAATACGATTTTTTAGATTCTTTGGAACAACTTACGAAAAGTATAAAAGAAATAATAATGGTGGCTAGTGTAGTTTTCATTCACTAAAAATAGCATAATTTCCACAACTTATAGTTGATTGTCGAAATACTACAGAAAATTGTAATTTTTGGTAAAATTTACACTGAGATTCAAGCCTTCAAATCAATTTCCTTAATGTTTTTGATGCGATTTCGTTCTAAGAAAGCATCAATGGTTTCAAAATGTTCTATGACGCGCTGTTCTTTGAATTCGAATACTTTTTGCGACAATCCTTGTAAAAAGTCGCGATCATGTGAAACTAGAATCAAAGTGCCATCAAAAGCTTTTAATGCATCTTTTAAAACGTCTTTGGAACGTAAGTCTAAATGATTGGTTGGTTCATCCAAAATCAACAAGTTTACAGGTTCTAACAACAATTTCACCATGGCCAAACGTGTTTTTTCTCCTCCAGAAAGGACGCTTACCTTTTTGTCAATATCGTCACCTTTGAACATGAATTGTCCTAAGATATTTTTAATTTGTGTGCGAATATCTCCTTTGGCAACTTCATCTACGGTTTGAAAAATAGTCAAATTCTGGTCTAATAAAGAGGCCTGATTCTGCGCAAAATACCCAACTTTTACATTGTGACCGAGCGTGCAATTTCCTTCGTGTTCAATTTCACCTAAAATCGACTTAATCATGGTAGATTTCCCTTCTCCATTTCGCCC
>CAZHSA010000585.1:0-1760 GCA_964535135.1 uncultured Kordia sp. | reverse complement strand
CGCCCTTAACTCACGTACTGAAGGTTACTACAACTTCTCGTCCCCTCTGCTACTGACTAGCGGAGAGGGGCGTTTTTGGTGACTGGTAATGCCCAGTAGTGCGATCGCTATGCTATGGCTGTGCAACTAATGTGATCTAGGCCGATGTTACAGGGGTAGTTCCCGTCTGGGGCTTTTAGGAAAACAGGCTATATTGCAGAACAACGCAATGCGGGATGTTGAATAAAGCGCAATGTGTGAATATATACCTTAGCGCTTATTAAAAAATGAAACTTTACCTATCAATCATAGCACTCGCCTTTTGGTCAGTCAACTCGAATGGACAGAATTGTAAAGAGTTTAAAACACATTACGAGTCTATTGACAGCACCTATTACCCAGGACACATTATTGATAGAATGGACACCGTTTTCAACGCCAACAAAGCTTTTGTAGACTATACAATTGACCACCTACTGGAAAAGCCAATTGACAGTTGCTTTATCTCAAATAGAAATTTACTGAACCGACTTAATACCGTCTCCTGCGATAGTTCTAAAGTTGTAATTGAAGACAGCCTCAAGGACGGAAAGGTTTGTAAGATCACTGTTTCTACAAGAGTGTTTCAAGTGTCTAAACATTCAATAAAAACTAATGAAGACTCAACTAGCATAAAAGAAATTGACGGACAATATCCATTTGGCGGACAATACGGTGTTCCTGAAATTGAAATCGGCTCAATTGAAATTGAAATTGACGGAGAAAAGCTCAAAATACCCCGAAAAGCTTACGGAAACTTCTTCTACCCGATGATGTGTGACAACTATCGATTTGTTCGACAAATTGAAGCCTACGAGTCATTAAACGGAGAGTTTATCTACTTGTATGTCTATGGTGGAAATGCGGCAGGAACGTATTTCGTCAAACTGATATTTGACCATAAGGAATACAAGGCAAAAATTGCAAGTGACTATTATCCTTTGAGCATTCATGGTTCATTCCGCGAAAACTTCATTGGGTTTTAGATTGAAAAAAATAAAAAACAAGCGCTAACAAAACCTATATGCAATGCCATTCGGGACACTGCGCATAGCTAAGCTGTTGTGTGCTATGAAAAAGAAAAATATAAAATCATCTTGAAGTAAAATGGTAATACAAGAAGTCAAAATTGTTGATGATAAGTTGGTTTTACCAAAAGGACTTTTAAGAACTTTAAAGTGGAAATATCCATTCTGTGTAATTCCAAATTTGAATGAATATAGCCAAAAAATTATTGACTTGTCAAAAGAGAAAAAACGATTACCATATTTTTTAAGATTTGATATAAACAATGATGGAAATGATGAATTAATGATAATACATAAATCATTAATTGGTGGGTGTGGAAGACTATTAATAATTTCTGAACAGAAGGGGAAATTAAAATTCGATAGAATAAAATGGAATCGTCCAGTTAATTCATTGTTTTTTGATTATTTAATCGATGTGGCAAAGCCAAGAAGTTACCAAACATTCGGATTTACTGGACAAGAAAATAACAAAAATTTGAGTGCCTCAACGAAATCTAAAAAAGTTACAGTAAATTTTCCTCACATAATTACGAAAGGGTATCTTTCAAGAATTGTTTATTGGGATGGTGTAAAGTATTGCCAAGAAAAAATTAGCACCTTGAATAACTAAAAATATGATGCCACATAAGTAAAAAAAACCACACTACTTTACATTTTTAAAATCTGGAGGACGGACGCTCGCAGGACCTCCTCCATTCCACCTCCGGCTAC
>CAZHSA010000584.1:0-1796 GCA_964535135.1 uncultured Kordia sp. | reverse complement strand
AGCAAAAAGTGGATTGCCCTATGATGCGAACTTTGTTTCAAGATTAGCTTAAAATTACTTGTTTTTTAACTCAGTTCTTTGTTATGTGCTGCCCTTTTTCAATTCTGTTTGTTTAATAAATATTCCTCAATACTTTTATGATTCTCCCTTTTAGCAATTATAAGTGCCGTATCTCCATTGTCCATTTTTAATCCTACTAAAGCTCCATTTTCGATTAATAGTTTTGTCAATTCCAAATTTCCTCTGTGCACGGCAGAATGTAAAGCCGTTACATTTTGTACTTGAATGGCATTTACATTTACTCCTTTTTCAATCAGTATTTTGCAAAGTTCATAATTTTCTTTTGCAATTGCTGAATGAAGTGCATTAACTTTTGAAGGATTTGTCGCAGAGAGGTTTGGGTCTGCTCCATTTTCTACTAATAATTTTGCGATTTCAGTTTGATTGAAAAATGCTGCCAAAGACAAAGGTGTGAAACCATCATTAGAATAAGTATTTATAAAATCAGCATTATTTTGTTCTAAATAATTCTTTACAACTTCCATTTTACCTGATACAATTGCCTCGTGAAATGAAAACGATTTTTTCAATTCAATGGCTTTCTCAAATACTTTTTCAAGTCCGCTGTACGCAATTATCATTAAACCTGATGTTCCATTCTCATCTTCTTGGGTTAAGACTTCTGGATTTAGTTTTATAAAAGAAATGGTTTTGTCAGACTCTTTATTTTGAATGTGGGTTTTGAGTTTTTTAATCATATCATTCGTATTTGATGTTATGGCAATTAATGTGCAGAAAAGTAATGTTGATAATAATTTCATAATAGTGTCTTTTGTACAAAAGAAAAGATAAAGACGTCTTGTTGATTACTATGTATCACTTTTTCGTATTGCACTTGGGGACTTACCTACAATAGTCTTAAAATAATTACTGAAATTACCAAAACTTGAGTAGCCAACATCTATTGCAATGTCTTTTATAGGCTTATCGCTTTCCAAGATTTGACGTTTAGCCTCTTGAATCCTTTTTTGTGAAATATATTGAAACGGTGTTATTTCAAAAATTTTATTAAAATTTCGTAAAAGGTGGTTTTCCGATAGCAGACCTATTTTCGCAAGGTCTCTTAATCTTAAATTGTCAGAATAGTTGCTGTCGATAAAGTCTTTTACGAAAAGAATTCTTTGATAAATCTCTTTTCGAGTAGATTTCTTTTTAAAAGACAGTCGATTTGTGTCTTGAAGGGTTGTTGTGTTTTGAAGAATTATTGCATTTAATAATTGGTAATAAAATTCATCCTTTTCAATGTCTGCCATTCCCAATTTGGATTTGGCCTTGCCAGTTTTTATAAGCTTGGAAACTTGGCCTTGATGAGCGTAATTTTTCTCAAATAGTTTAATCCCACCTTGTTGTTTTGTGTTGAAGTCAAGCAATTGTTCATCCGAGGAATTTAATTCAGAGACTACTTTGGAAACAAATTCAGGTGAGAAAAAAGTACAAAAAGATTCCGTATAATTAGAACTATCGATAGTCAAACGATACTTTGTACACTCGTTTAAAATGAGGTAATTATTTTTGTCAACTTGATATTCCCGCTGTTTTACTTTATAATCGGCTTTTCCACCATAAAAGGATTTAACCGACAGAAAACATTCTCCTGACCATTGATATTTTTTGGCTTGTTGATGGATGATAAAATTATCTTTCACTTTACTTCAATGTTCTTGGTTTTCTGGGTTGCACATAACGGTCACCGTATAAAGCGTGTGCGGCGTTTTTGCTGGTCTGCTTTTGTATTG
>CAZHSA010000583.1:0-1806 GCA_964535135.1 uncultured Kordia sp. | reverse complement strand
AAATCTGGTCGTCCGTCAAAACCTTGTATGCGTCGTCCTAAATTCATTTGAGCTAACTGCCCGCCGTGCGCAAAACACGTTCTAATATTTGGAAAACGTTCTTGCATTCCGTTCAACGTATAAAAATGATAGGCATCACCACATTGCGCTAACATCCAAATGAGGTGAAAACGCCAATTTACATTCTGCAATTTAATCATCTTATCGCCATCATACGGATGAATTTCAATGGCAAGTTTATACTTATCTGCCAAAGCAAAAATCGGATCATTCTCTTCGTCAAAAACGGAACGCCACTGCCCTATCGAATCCATAAAATGCGTTGGCAAACACAATACGCGTAAGCCTAATTCTTGCACACAACGTTCAATTTCCCACAAGGCACCATGAATAAATCCTGGATGCACTACAAATCCACACGTAAACTTTGAAGGGTGATTGCGTTGCACTTCGGCATTAAAATCATTTTGAAAACGCAAGGCATGTTTCATCACTTCCAAGCGCAAACCATTTCCGTACAACTGCGAAAGATTTAAAATTACGGCATGGTCAATCTTGTTTTTCTCCATCCATTCTAGCTTCTCGTCCAAGAAAAAACTAGAATCTGTCACAGGCCGTTTCCAGCCTTCCTGCAACATATATTTACGTTCATCATCTACCCAAAACACTTTTTTCTCCTTCATAAAAGCAGGAATTTGTTCTGGATAAGGCAACAAATGTGAATGTCCGTTTATACGTAGTTTTCGTTTCAAGATGGTGTAGTTTTTGGGCGTGTCCAAAAATACATGTTCGCGTTGCTTCCTGTCTTTTTGGTCGGGCTCTCGGCAGTCGCTTTTTAAAAAATATATTCCTGCTTAGGCAGCAATCTACTTTTTAAAAGAGCTCCAACAAAGCCTCCATCCCTCACGCATGATTCATTTTATAAAAATACTATTTATTAAAGAAATCGTGATGTATTTAACAGTAATAAATAAAAAAAGTCTTTACTACATTTCGATTTCTCAAACAGTAGAAAGACTTTCTTAGAATTATGATGGTTGGTTATTTGCTTAACTCACGACTACAGCGGCCATTTTACGGGCGCTTTTAAGTGTAATTGTGTTATTAAACTTATTTTGATAGGCAAATGAAGTTTCTTTTCCTTGTTTTTGTGCTACCACGTTTACAGGAAACACAAATGATGCTGCATCTAAGTCCAATTCGTGACCTGCTGCATTTTCACTATAATTTTCAATCAATCCTGCGAATTCGGTTGCTAATTTTTCATTCAAAATGTAGAATTTGCTTCCGCCATTTTGCTTTACAATCAATGCTAACTCTTTACTTTTAAATCCTAGAAATGGATTTTTATGTAAAGGAATTGCAAAACAATTGCTGTTTAGTTTTACAACTTCCGAGGCGTTGTATTCATATCCTTCTTTATCTAAAACGCTTACTAAACGTCCGTGCGTTTTAGCAACATTTTCGGATAAATTAGAAATAGAAAGATGCGTTACACTATTTAGCAAACGGTTAAATCCCTTTCCGATGCTTGTTAGCGAAACACTTTTGTTACTTGCTAGTGCAGCACTAGGAAACATAGATAGCGCACCTGCGCCAGCTACACTAGATACAATAAAGTTTCTTCTGTTCATATATGGTTAGTTTATTAGTTTGCAATGCAATATACATTACAAAAAGTGGTTTTCTGATTTCCAATTTAAGGATTTTTTAACACTTTTATCAAAGAATCTACTAAAAATGTTAAAATCAAGTAGTTTCACTTTTTGAATTGTAAGAATTTTAATATTTGAATTGTAAACTATG
>CAZHSA010000582.1:0-1810 GCA_964535135.1 uncultured Kordia sp. | reverse complement strand
ACAAAAGTGTATTTATAATTCCAGATACTAACTCAATTATTCAATTTCCAGAACCAAAATCGTATCGTAAAATTACACTAGCAAATGATTTCAACTTTATAATTTTACCAACAGTACTTTCTGAGTTAGATAAACTTAAAATGACTCATAGAAGTGACGATTTTAGAAAAAAAGTGAGTTCTATAATAAAAAGAATGAAAGGCTACAGAAAACAAGGAAATGTTTTAGATGGTGTAATTGTGGACAAGTCAATTTTGATTAAAATGATTGCTACCGAACCCAATTTTGACAAAACATTGAATTGGTTAGATTCTAAAAACAATGATGACCGAATAATAGCGAACGCATTGGAATTACAGGTTTCATATCCTGGAGATAAAGTTGTCCTTATAACATCAGATATAAATCTTCAAAACAAAGCTGAACTAGCGAACTTATCGGTTTTTGATACAGATGATTTAGAGTAAATACAGTGTACAACAACGTGTATAATTAATTACTTCTGAATTTCCTCGTCGGAAATTCCTCGGAATTAATTAACTTGTGTCTTCATCGGAAAATTCTAACCAAATTTCCCGTAACTAATCATACACGAACACGTTGTGGTGTAATTGCCTGCGGCCCGTAGGAACCGCGTCTTACAGACGCTCCCTTTCCTACTAATTACACCACAACGTCCACTGAAAATCGCCTCTCCTACTTTCATCGTATATTTGGTTCATACAAGAACTCCACAAGGAAACTACACACAACAAAGTGTATAGCGAACAAGACGCGATTTATGGCTCCCCGTGAGGCGCGCCTCACTCGCCATACACAGTGGACGTTAGGCAACATTAAAAAAAACATCGTGAACAAAATAAACTTACTTCTTTTAATCACAATTTTAGGCTTTTTAAGTTGCGTAAAAGAAAACAGAATTCCAGAAATCAACTACTCAAAAGAAGTAGTATCAAAACCAATTCCATTTGGGAAAGGAATAATCTCAACCGAGAATAATAGCGAATTCGATTTGACTTTTTCAACGGACGGACTTAAAACCTATTTTTCGAGAAGACCGCCAAATGAAAAACAGATGATTTATGTTAGTGATTTTAAAAATGGTAACTGGTCAAAGCCAAAACTCGCTGAATTTTCTTCCTACAGAGACGAAACAGCTTTGATTACACCAAATGGTAAATTTATGTTCTTCGGTTCAGAGCGACCAATTCCCAATAAGCCAAACAAAGGAAACTTTGATATGAATATTTGGATGATGGAAAAGAGCGATAATGGATGGAGTGAACCAAAACCATTGCCTGAACCAATTAATGATGTTCAAATTGATAAAGAGGAATGGCCATCTTCAAACAATAATTTCTTTTTTACGAACGATAACAAAACATTTTATTTCACGACAATGAAACGTGGAACAAAAACAATAAAATTATATTCAACAGATTTCGATGGTAAAGATTTTTCCGAACCAAAATCAATAGACGGAATTTTCGAAGATGAAAAATATTGGATTTATTCGGCTGTGATTTCACCAGATGGCAACTATTTAGTTTTTAATTCTTATGATGCACCAAACGGAGCCGGTGGCGAAGATATTTTTGTTTCTAAAAAAACTGAAAATGGATGGAGTATTGCAAAACCAATTAGCTCATTAGTAAACACTAAAGATGAAGAAAGCAGTCCGCGATTTTCGAGAGATGGTAAATATTTTTTCTTTAGTAGGGCAGAAAATTTAGGAAATTACGAGTATGGAGAATGGAGTATCTTGTTTATGGAAACTGAATACCTCAATTTGGAAAATCTTGACAACTAA
>CAZHSA010000581.1:0-1814 GCA_964535135.1 uncultured Kordia sp. | reverse complement strand
ATTTGTGGTCAAAAATCCTAGATGAATTACTTAGCAATAAAATCGGATCGACAATTTAAAGATACAACTGGATTCAGTAAAGCGGCATTTTCTAGCTTGCTAGCAGATTATGAGAAGACATTTTTAGAAGAAAAAGGACAAAGTTATGAGAGTCACATAGAAGAAAATTCGATGATTACACCAAAACTAAAGACTCTAGGAGAAGCCTTGTTTTTTGTTCTGTTCCAAAAGAAGAATGATCTGATTTGGGGTTCACTAGGATTCGTTTTTGGAATGGCAGCATCCACAGCGCATGAAAATTTCAAAGTGTTTGTGGATTTGTTAGAGTTGACCTTAGAAAAAAAAAGTGATGCCACGAAGGCATTTTGAAGATGCAAGGGATTTCAAGGAACATGTATCAGATGCAGAAGAGTTGATATTTGATGGATTTGAGAATTTGACAGAACGCCCCAAAGGATATGAAAATCAAAAGGTTAAGTTTAGTGGAAAGAAATCAACTCACACGGATATTTCTCTTTTAGCCTCCAATAAAGCAAAATGGATTTACTTTGTCAGTCAATTATATGATGGGAGCAATGTCGATATGGGCATCTTGAAAAAAGAGTTTCCACCAGATCAAGATTGGTTTTCTCAATTAAGAGTTTTGTTTGATCTAGGATTTATTGGAGTAGCGAAGTTGTATGAATTCAAGGAGCTAATCATTGGAGAGAAAAGAAAGAGAAAATCAAAGAAAAATCCTCATCCTGAACTGACCTCAGAGCAAAAAGAGAAGAATAAAAAAATCAGTAAAGAGAGAATATTCGTGGAACATGCGATTGGACGGCTCAAGAAGTTTAGAATTTTGAAAAATCGATGTCGTTTGAAGTCTCCAAAACTTAAAAACCAAATTATTGGTATTTGTGCTGGACTCGCTAATTACTCTTTATTGTTAAATAACTGATTATCAATAATGAACAAGTCTAATACTTCCATGATTATCTAGAGTTAATAAGTTGGGTTCTTTTACTAAATATTCAAATGTAGTCGTTGCATCAAATTCTTCCATTTGAGAATACTGCGTCTTTGCGCCTTCGACATTGTTGGTGGCTGTTCCATAAGGCAGAAAAGAAAATCCATTGCTATATTGGTGGGCTTGTACCCAATTTTCTAACTCGTTGTCTTGCTTTGTCCTTAAACCAACAACCACAATTTTGGAAAAAGCATCGTTATCTTCAATATCAATTTTGATACCCATACCTTTTTGAATAGCTTCCTCAAAATCAGTCAGCCAATTCTCGTCTTCTTCGATGACCAATAAACGCTCGTTTGCAATAGATAAAGCAGATTCTTTTTTGAATAGCGTTTCTGTTCCTAGATTATCTTTCTTATAAAGGTAAAATTCAAAATGATCAGGTAAAAATTGGAAGGCAGCATCTAAGACTTGGTTTTCATTAGCAACCGTAGAAGTCGCCTCGGGCTGAATGAGCCAACTTGCTCGAAAAGCACCGTACTTATCTACCAAGATCGCCCAATCTTCAATGCTTTTCGCACTTGCTAAGTAATTATTGCGGTCGTCTACTTCTTCGGGTGTTAGTTGAGCATCAAAATTGTGGAAATGGGCATCGTCAGGAAAGACTCTAATCCAAAGTTGAGTATTGACAAACCTTGTTTCTATTCTAAGTGGTAATAGTAGAACAGGGGCATTTGCCGTAAAGCTCATGTTTTCATTTATTATAATGGAGAGTTCTAATTGTCTCTCCAATATTAAGGGATTTTTGGGAGAAAGTCCAGTTTTTGGATGAGAAATGCCTGAATAAAGGGAGAATTAAACGTAG
>CAZHSA010000580.1:0-1818 GCA_964535135.1 uncultured Kordia sp. | reverse complement strand
TGTAATTGATCCATATTTTTTGGTGGTGGATACGGATTTAAGGAATAATCGGCGAGAGTAAGAAAGCAGGTTTCAGGCAACTAAATTAAAAGTTATCCAGTCTCTAAATAGAATAAAGCCAGCTTAGTAACAGAAAAAGAATAACTCCATCATTTGCAAAGAGAAAAATTTTAACGAAAAGTCATAGGGTAAGAGGATGGAGCTTTTCGAAAAGCTCCATCCTCTCCTTGAAATGGCGAACTTATTTTTTAACTATTACTAAGTGAATAAGAGAATAGAAAAAGCAAACGAATGCTATAAAAAAAATCATAATTAATTATCAATAATTTAAGAGCAAGTATTTTAAACAATGGTTCGGTAAAAATTAAGCGGCAATTATGCCATATTCACGAATATCGTTGATTGCTTTTCGATTTATCGCTAAGTTTCGGTTGATCTGAAACTTGGATAAAAATAAATCGAGCATTAGTTCATTGAAATTTTCGGTCTTTATATCAGCTAAGGAAAACGGCTTACGTTGTTCTTTAGGCTGGTTTAAATGTCGAGTTACCTTGGCAACATTTACTGCCGAGAGTGAGGTGTTGAAATGAAAATGCAATTTATTCTCACTTCGAGCTTGACATTGAGTTAAACCCATGTGCTGCTTAGCATCTCTAAACACAAATTCGATTTGAAACCGTACTTTATACATCCGATAAATACGTAGCCCATCTAAGCTAGTATCAGTAGAAAAATAAAGCGCGAAGCGTTTGGTGAGTTCACCGTCATTATCTTTAAAGACAACGTGCACCAATTTTACTTTTCGTTTTAAAGATACCGACCAAACGATTCCGTGGTGAATTAGCACCTCTTCATCTTCACAACAAAATGCCAGATGCTGTTTATTGATGTCTCTGGGGTTCACTTTTCCGTCATACTTTTTCGGTCTGCCTCTTTTACCCGTTGGGACTCCGTTGAATAGATATTTCAATCGTGCGTCTTTACGAAATTTACAGATAATGTGCAGTCCAGTTTGTTCCAAAATAGGCGTAACGAAATTGACTTTAGCAAACCAGCTATCAACTGTGAGGTAATCGGACAAACCAATCAGCGTCTTTTCTCTTTCGATAAAAATCTGAACGTAATGGTTCATCAAGTCCGAGTCTTGTGCTAGCAACTTAGCTTTATTTGGTGTACAAACGGCTTCTAAACTAAAAGCAGTATTGTGCTCCATATCAGCCAGTCCTAAGCCTCCTATTTCTAAACCTGGAAGTGCTCTACCGGCGCATCCGCTGTAAAATTTCCCTTTATTAGCGGTGTGTTTGCCACTCTTGGGAATGAAACTAGGGTCAAAAACCAAGATACAATTCTTGGAAGCATAGCTTTGACATATCTCGACGTTAAACTTGAAAAAGTCAAAAGACTGCTCGAATTGTAAGCGCAACGCTTTTTCACAGTATTTACCATAGCGTTCCATCCCTAAAAAGGTGTAACGACCACGCAAGGACAGATAAAGACTGAAAATAAAAATCATAAATTTCTGACGAGGTTTGCTCAAGTCAGGAATTGTCTCTAATATCGCTTCGACAAAAACCTTGTTTTTGTTGGAAGCATCATTTGTATGGAGTCGCATTCACACAATATGATGCTTTCTTTTTTATAGTAGCTTTTTCTTTAAAAAGTTACCGAACCATTGTAATTCAAATGATGAAAAAATAAATACCGAAGTGATCTTAAAGGGTAAGTTAGAATTGGTTCGTGCAAATCCGCATACTGGAAAAATGCCTTTAGAACAATTTGTTATGAACGTTTTTCTCCTTCGTTTTCAGAATCTGCTCG
>CAZHSA010000579.1:0-1827 GCA_964535135.1 uncultured Kordia sp. | reverse complement strand
CCTGGTATTGTATTCACTTCTATCGCCCCATCAACAGTTGCAACAGTACCACCATCTACATCTGTACGAGTTACTTGAATAAAATTTTCAGACAATTCAAAACAACCATCAGATAGGGGAGAAGTGGCTGCATTTTGTCCAACACTCGCTACAATATCTCCAGTATAAGAAAGTCCCCAAACACGACAAACACCTGAAGGTACTCCTTCAAAGTCCAGGTTGTCACCTGGAGGCAATCCAAGAATATTGTTTTGGTCATCCGTAATTACATATCGATAGGTAGCGGTTGAACTTGTGGTGTGTCTGAAAATTACCACATCTGGATAACTATCCGAAGTACAAACAGTTCTTTCCGTTCTACCAGAGGGCATAAATACAGTTCCACCATCTGGAACATCTCTAATTACTTCTATGGCATTGGAAGAAATCGCCCAACATCCATCTGAAAATTGAGTAGAGAAAACGCTTTCTCCCGCTTGCGCTAAAATTTCACCTGTGTAGGAAAATCCCCACACTCGACAATTTCCTACACCAGCTCCCTCAAAATTCTGTGTTCCGTCATTAACTACTAGTATCACATTATTCGCATCTGTAACTGCATACGCATAATCTGTTTCTGCTGTACTTGTATTTATAAAACTTAAAACATCATCCTGTCCATCTCCAGGACAAGTGTAAACTCGGTCAGCTCCTTCTGTCGTAGAAACTGTACCACCATTACAATTTTGGGCCTGCATTTGCACGAAAGTGCTCAATACAAGTCCAAAAGCAAAACTTAGTGTTCGTAAAAGTGATTTGGTTTTCATTCAAAATAGGATTTACAAAAATGTTTCAATGGAAACATCTCATAGGTTATGAAATATTAAATTACAGGTACAAACTTATCGTACAGATATTACCATTCGCTCACAAGAATATCACAAGAGTATCACAGTGTAGCCCGAAATTGAAAATGCGAATGCAAAAAAGTTTATTATCTGTTGATAATCAACGATTTATAACATTTCTTCGTTTTCTTTTTTCCATTCAAAAAATAATCATGTGTTGATGATAATGTCTTAAGTGGGACATTTAATCATTGGATTTGCTAGGCTTAGAGATTTAACCTATGATAGAGGATTGTACCTTTATAACTTAGTTTATGATTTGGTGATACTTTTGTGATACTTTGCGTGTACCTTGTGATGCGATTGAAAATATTTTTCTACTTTCGTAAAATATAACAAGGTGTTTACAAACAATACAATCGCATCAGAAGAGAAACCACAAAACCGTTTAAAAATGAAAAAAGTACTTGTTGTAGAAGACGATAAAAACATTGTCGAACTTTTAAATATTCATTTAAAAGATTTGGATTGTCATTTGGTAACAGCATTTGATGGAGAGGATGGATTATACAAAGCTACTCACCAAGAGTTTGATTTAATCATTCTTGATTTGATGTTGCCTCGAATGGATGGAATGGAAGTCTGTCGACAAGTTAGGGCGAAAGACATAGGAACACCAATCCTTATGCTCACTGCCAAATCAGAAGAAATTGATAAAGTATTAGGCTTAGAAACAGGGGCTGATGATTACCTCACTAAACCTTTTAGTGTAAGAGAATTTATTGCAAGGGTCAAAGCAATATTTAGAAGAACACAATTGTTGAAAGCGCAGTTGACCGATTCCAAACCTAAAGTATTAAGTTACGGTGATTTGACCCTCGATGTAGAAAAAAGAAAAGTAACACTACAAGAAAAAAGGATCGAACTATCTCCTAAAGAATTTGATCTGTTAAACTTACTAGCCTCCAATCCTGGAAAAAGTTACAATCGAGCTAGAATT
>CAZHSA010000578.1:0-1828 GCA_964535135.1 uncultured Kordia sp. | reverse complement strand
AATCCTGCGCCAACATTAGTTTCAAACAAAAATGGAGCATTGTATTTTTGAGAAATGCGTTTTAAGTTTTGATAGTTGTCATATTCAGAAGCACACGCAATTTTGTTACAGGTTACTACTGAAATGTTGTTTCGTAAATAGTTTCCGTACACTTTGGAAACAATATCACTTGCGGTAATGTCTATAAAGATACTGTTGCGCAAGTTGAGCGATTTTACCTGTTGGTGGAACTCTTCCAAACTAGCGGATTCTCCTTGCGCTAAATGCTCTTTCCACTTGTGTAAATCTATGCCTTCTGCATCAAAATACATGGTTCTAGAGTTAGAAATACCCACAACGCGTACGTTTAGTTTTAGTTGTTCACGCAAGTATTCTTGTTGTTGGTGAAGTTGTGCAATGAAGCGTTCGCCCACATTTCCAACGCCTGTTACAAATAGATTGAGCTGTTTTATTTTTTCTTCAAAGAATTCTTCATGCAAAGCATTCAATGCTTTTTTAGCATCGTCGCTATTGATGACCGCAGAGATATTTTTCTCAGAAGCTCCTTGTGCGATAGCGCGAATGTTTACATTGTTTTTTCCGAGCATGCTAAACATTTTTCCACTCAATCCTTGGTGGTTTTTCATGTTTTCTCCTACCAAAGCAATGATAGCAAGTTGTTGTTCCACCAAGATTGGATCTACTTTTCCAGAAGCGATTTCGTACGCAAAAGTGTTGTCAATGGCAATTTTTGCTTTAGATGCTTCTTTGTCGTTGATTCCTATACAAATTGAATGCTCGGAAGATGCTTGCGTGATTAAAATAATGTTGACTTGTTCTGCTAAGAGCGTTTCAAATAAACGTTTGGAAAATCCAGGAATTCCAATCATTCCGCTTCCTTCAAGCGTTAGTAATGAAATGTTTTCTATGTAACTAATTCCTTTGACTGCACGTTGTTTTCCGTTTGGATTTTTAGAAATACGCGTTCCCTCTTGCGTAGGCGCAAAGGTGTTTTTGACTAAAATTGGAATTTCCTTTTTGAGTACCGGTTGAATGGTTGGTGGATAAATTACTTTCGCACCAAAGTGTGACAATTCCATTGCTTCTTGATAGGAAATATGTGGAATTGGTGTTGCTTGCTTTACAATGCGCGGATTTGCGGTGTACATTCCGCTAACGTCTGTCCAAATTTGCAACTCTTTTGCATCAACGGAGGCAGCAATAATAGCAGCTGTATAGTCAGATCCGCCGCGTCCTAAAGTAGTTGTTTCTCCTTTTTCAGTAGCAGCGATGAATCCTGGTAAGATTGTAATTTGTTTCTTAGTTGCTTCAAAAAATGATTTACAGTTTTCCTGCGTCACTTTCATCATTACATGTGCATTTTCATAACTGTCTGAAGCAATGATGAGTTCGCGACTGTCTTTGTATGCGCTATCTAGTTTGCGTGCTTCCATCACTTTGGAGATGATGAATGAAGATAATAATTCGCCAAAACTTGCAATTGTTGCTAAGGTTTTTGGAGTCAATTCGCGCAGCAAATAACAACCTTCATACAACGTTTCTAAATAGTTAAGCAAGCGTTTTGTATGACTCAGAATGGCGCTTTGTTCTGTAACAGGAATTAAATCTTTTACGACTTGAATGTGTCTGTTTTCAATTTCTTGTAGTAACGATTTATAGTATTCGTCCTTTATAGCCGCTAGTTCTGCAGTTTTTAAGAGCATGTTTGTTGTATTCCCAAAAGCAGAAACAACGACCGCTATTTTTTCATCTTGAGAAGCTTCCGTAATAATATCTATTACTAAGTTTATATTTTGCGCATTGGCGACAGAAGTACCGCCAAATTTGA
>CAZHSA010000577.1:0-1842 GCA_964535135.1 uncultured Kordia sp. | reverse complement strand
AAAAGTTATGACGAATAACACCTTCTCAACGAAAACGATTTCGTTAAATCAATACGGAATCAAAGATGCGAAAGTAAACTACCAACTTTCTTCAGATCAACTTCATGATGAAACCATACAGAAAGGACAAGGAATTGAAACTTCTTCTGGCGCCATTGCGGTAAATACAGGTGAATTTACTGGAAGATCGCCAATGGATCGATTTATCGTGAAAGATCATATTACGGAAGACAAAATTTGGTGGGGAGACATCAACATTCCTTTCGAGTCAAAATCTTTTGATACACTGTATGACAAAGTCGTTGCATACCTATCAGAGAAAGAAGTGTATGTCCGTGATGCGTATGCATGTGCTGACGAAAATTACAAATTGAACATTCGTGTCATTAACGAATATCCTTGGAGCAATATGTTTGCATATAACATGTTTTTGCGACCAACGGAAGATGAGTTAAACGATTTTGAAGAAGAATGGCTCGTTGTAAATGCGCCAGGATTTATGGCAGATGCAAAAGTTGACGGTACACGCCAACACAATTTTGCCATTTTGAACTTTGAAAAGAAAATTGCGTTGATTGGTGGAACTGGATATACTGGCGAAATCAAAAAAGGAATTTTTTCTGCATTGAACTTTATTTTGCCTGTATTTAAAAATACCTTACCAATGCATTGTAGTGCAAATGTTGGGAAAGCAGGAGATACAGCTATTTTCTTTGGATTGTCAGGAACGGGAAAAACAACCTTATCGGCAGATCCAAATCGTAAGTTAATTGGTGATGATGAACACGGTTGGACGAATGAAAATACTGTATTCAATTTTGAAGGCGGTTGTTATGCAAAAGCAATTGATTTGAGTGAAGAAAGCGAACCTGAAATTTATCACGCAATCAAAAAAGGCGCTATTTTAGAAAATGTGATTATTGATGATAATGGCAACGTAGACTTTAGCGATACTTCTATCACACAGAATACACGTGTAAGTTATCCTATTTATCATATTGAAAACATTCAAGTTCCTTCTATCGGAAAGAATCCTAAAAATATATTTTTCCTTACGGCTGATGCTTTTGGCGTATTGCCTCCAATCTCTAAGCTAACACCTAGTCAGGCAGCATACCACTTTATTTCTGGATATACAGCCAAAGTTGCTGGGACGGAAGCTGGAGTAACAGAACCTGTACCGAGTTTCTCGGCGTGTTTTGGCGCACCATTTATGCCATTACATCCAACTGCGTATGCAGAAATGTTAAGTAATAAAATGAAAGAAGCCGGTGTAAACGTTTGGCTCGTAAATACAGGATGGTCTGGTGGCCAATATGGTGTAGGAAAGAGAATGGCTTTAAAATATACCAGAGCTATGATTACAGCTGTTTTAGATGGTGCTTTAGGCGATTATACATATGAAGATTATCACATACATTCTGTTTTTGGTGTAGCACAACCAAGAACCTGTCCTGGTGTGCCAGATTCTATTTTAAGTCCAAGAGCAACTTGGAATGATGATCAAAAATATTATGAAACGGCATTTAAACTATCCAATGCATTTAGGGAAAACTTCAAGCAATTTGAGTCGTATGCTAACGAAGAAATTCGAAGAGGTGGACCGCAACGCTATGGATTTTAATTAGAATACTAAAAAACAAACAGTGTAAATAATACCACAACCAACCCAAAAACAAAAAAGCGTACATCTGTAATGGATATACGCTTTTTTACTTATGAATCGAGATCTAAGTCTCGATATTTATATTTTTACTGACATTGCTTACATACGTAGTTGCCAGTATATAAAGTAATTATTTCTTATTCACTTCATCAATATATTTTGCCAATGCCATTGTC
>CAZHSA010000576.1:0-1843 GCA_964535135.1 uncultured Kordia sp. | reverse complement strand
TATAAATGAAATGGTTTGAAACTATTAAAGAAAAAACATTCGAAATCTATAAAGAAGGGATTCTCAAATACCCGCTAAAACAATATAATTATATTCAGTTAAATTGGACTGGTCAAGGATTTGGTTTATGGCTCAGTACAACTCCAAAAAATAAGTCATGGGAATATTTACCATTCAATGAGTGGAACAAACCGGAATGGTCAATTGAATCGAACTACAGAGAAATTGAGAATATTCCTTCTGAAGAATATGACAAAGACGATGATTGTTACTATGAAGTTGAATTTGAAAGAAAAGAATGGCCTTATAACACCGAAGATTGTTTTGAAATAGAATGTTTTTTAATGTCGACAATTTTAGGTTTGACTTATCTTAAGTTAAAAAAAGACAAAGAGCTTTTAAACCACCTCTTTAAAATTGAAGTTATTGACATTTATTCGGTAGATAGAGAAATTAAGTCCTTCAATCATTATTTTCCTAAACAAAACATCAGAAAAAAAATTGTTGATTTGTTTGTTGGTGATTCAAATCATCAAAAACTAATACTAGACCTATGGAAAGATGAATTAAAAAACTTAGGAAAAGATTTTCTTAACAGTTTCAACAAAGAGCCTTCCGCTACTGAAAACATAGACTTTGAGAAATTCAAAAAAACCTTTCTTAAAGCAAAGGAACTTTACAAAAAAGACAAAGAACAAAAGGCAATAGATTTACTAGAACCTGAACTGAAACTACTTTTAAATCAAGAAAAACAAGAGGACTTAGTCCTAATTGAACGATCGTGTGGGCTCCTTGGAGGCTGTTATAGGTACATTAAAAAGAAGAATTATGACCAAGCTGTTTACTGGTATAAAAAAGGGCTTGAATTTATTCCTTATGGTTACAGTGCATTAAACTTAATGAATCTGTATAAAACTAAACTTAAAGACTTTGGGAAATTAGTAGATTTTGGAGAACAACATTTAGAACACGCTTCTAAAAATGGCAAAGATTTCACATTTCATTCTTATAGCTACCTAGCATATGGCTATGTACAATTGGAGAATGAAAAAAAAGCGACAGAGTTGTACAAAAAAATACAGAAGCTTTTTGATAGGGATATAGAAAAAATTAATAAAATAAGATTGGAACTAGAAGAAATCAAGGAATCAAACTCTATTGCAAAACTTATATTAAAATGGTTTAAAAGCAGATAAAACAAAATAAAAGTTTTGGCTAAGTGCTTAATCGAAAGTTTACTGCTTTTAATTCCCGTACAAACCATAGCCGAGACGTCATCTCTCATAGACGTCAAAAGGCAATGAAAAAAGGGATTCTGATGAACTATAAAGAACTGAATATAAATAACCAAACTTGATGTTAGTCCGAATTAATCGAAAAGCCTGTTATGATATGTAAATGGATAAAAAAAATAAAAGATAAGCGAGAACTCAAAAAATCTAATTGGGGTAGAGATTTTAATTGGTATATTGAATATAAAAATGAAATAATTGGAGAGTTAATTGATTATGAATGGGAAGAAATTTTTTGGGATTCTTACTTAATTAAATCAATCAAAGAAGAGCATAATCAAATTTTGACAAACCCAAAATTCTGGGATAATTTTAAATATAAGAATCAACATTATAACCAATATGCTGAGAATGCCTTCGCAGAAGGTAGGATATATGAATATGGTATTAAACTTAATGAAAGATTGAGTATGCGTGGTTTATATTTAACCGAAATAAAATAAGGAAACAACACACAACAGCACCTAAACTGCATTAAAACATAGTTTAGCCAAACCGTTGCAATATTAAAATAATTCTATGGGAATTTTTGACTTTTTAAAATCTAAACC
>CAZHSA010000575.1:0-1865 GCA_964535135.1 uncultured Kordia sp. | reverse complement strand
TTTTAAAAACATCATTTTTAATCCATCTTTAAAGGATAAAGTCGTTACGTATTTTGATAAAATTTTATTTTCGGTAATACATCTTTTTAGATTGTAATTTGGAATTCTACTGTTTAAATGGTGAATGTGGTGAATGCCAATGTGACCTGTAAACCATTCCATGATTCTTGGTAACTTTAAATACGTACTTCCTTTGATGGCTGATAGTAAAAAGTCCCAATCTTTTTTCCATTTTTTATACGAAAACTCATGCTGATGCTGAATGTAGAAGAACCAAAATGCAATGATTCCGAAGAAAAATAGAATGATAAATTGTACCGCAAAGAAGTTTGCCCAACCAACTAAATACCCAATGATTAAGTATGGAATGATGATGATGAGGTTATCTTTTAAGAGTAATAATGTTGTTTTTTGCCATTTGTTAAACTGTAAGAACGGATATTTAGTCGTTACAATTAGGTAATATGCAGGCGCAATTACAAAAATAACGAGCGGGCTTCTAAATATTTTGTATTTTAATTTTCCCCACCAACTTTTTGCACGGAATTCTTCTACCGTTAAGGTTGGCATATCGCCTACTTGTCTCGTTTCTAGCTGTCCGTTGTGTCCGTGATGAAACGTATGTGTTACAGACCAGTATTTGTAAGGTAAAAAACTAAATACGCTACAAACGTATCCAATAATGTCGCTTGCTTTTTGAGATTTTATGAAGGAACCGTGTCCGCAATCGTGCTGAATGATAAAAATTCGCACCAAAAAGAAGGCGTTTAAAATTCCTAGTAAAATGGTTAAGGTCAATGAAAATTTAAGCGTAAAATACATTAAAACCCAAACGGCAATAAACGGTAAAAAGGAAGATGCCATTTGCCCGATGGCTATTTTAGTGTTTTTTTTCCTGTATTTGGCTATGATTGATCTCCAGTTTTTCAGCGCTTCTTTAATCTCTTTATCAATGTTTTTTTGCATAATGGAGGAAACTTTATTCTTTAGAATGATTTCAAATTACGGCTACAATATATTGCAAATATCGCAATTTGAAAACAATAAATTTACTTAATCGTAAATAAAGAGTAGTTTTGTTCCAGATATGAGAATTATACAAAAATACTTTACAGATATAACAGAAGTTCAAGTGGCACAATTTGAACAGTTGGAAGCTTTATATAAAGAGTGGAATGCGCAAATTAATGTGATTTCGCGAAAAGATATTGACGAACTGTATGTGCGTCATGTATTGCACGGATTGGCAATTGCAAAGGTGCAACCGTTTGCAGCAGGTTCAAAAATACTGGATGTTGGTACAGGTGGCGGTTTCCCGGGAATTCCGCTAGCAATTTTATTTCCAGAAGTCAAATTTGTACTCGTTGATGCCATTGGTAAGAAAATAAAAGTGGTACAGGCTGTGGCAGAAAGTCTAGGATTGACAAATGTTTCTGCACATCATGTACGTGCAGAGAAAGTGAAAGGTGAGTTCGACTTTATTGTGAGCAGAGCTGTGACGAATATGCCTGATTTTGTAAAATGGGTTCGTAAAAAAGTAGCTAAAAAACAGCGACACGACCTTAAAAATGGAATTTTGTATTTGAAAGGAGGCGATTTGTCAGAAGAATTGAAAGATTTTCCTAAAGCCACTTTGTATGCGATTCCTGATTATTTTGAAGAAGATTTTTTCGAAACCAAAAAAGTGGTACATCTTCCATTAAAATATAAACCCTAAATTAAAATCCCTTTTGTACTGAAACAAAAGGGATTTTTCGTAGTTAGTTGGTTGGTTTGGTTATTGAGTTTTCTTTAAAATGCGGTTGTAATGTTAAAAGTAACACCTGTACTTTGTGGTACAAATCGGCAAACACCTCCAACACATA
>CAZHSA010000574.1:0-1880 GCA_964535135.1 uncultured Kordia sp. | reverse complement strand
ATCTGTTTTTTTCTCAAAGATAAAAAATATTTCTCTTTGATGAAACTATTTTTTACTTACCTTTGTTGCATTAATGAGAAATATTTCTCAATAGTAATATGATGTTTTTATATTATTCAAAGAATAGATAATATTAACGGACTATTACATGGTTATTTGATCAACACCAAGATAAAGATTGGTCAATAATAAAATTTACTAGCAATGAGTTTTTTACAAACGGAGTTTAATAAATTCCATGAAGCGATTAAGTTAAATGACATTGAAGACAATCAACCTTTGCGAGATAAAAGAGATATGTTGGTTGGAGAGCTTGAAGATTGGGGCAAAGAAAATGACAAGCCTGAGTTCAAGCGTATTAATCAAGGTAGTTACGATTTTGGAACAGGCGTAAAGCCTTTAGGGACAGATGATTATGATATTGATGTGGGGATAATTTATGATTTAGATGTTGACGAATATGAACCAGTTGAAGTTAAGAAATGGGTAAGAGATGCCTTGAGTGGTTATAATCGCACAATTTCAATAAAATTTCCTTGTGTGAGAGTGCAATATCATAAGGCGGGTGAACCATCTTATCATGTTGATTTTGCTATATATGGCAAAAAGTATAACCTTTTAGGTTTCTTCAAATACTTATGTCTTGCAAGAGGTAAGGAGTTTTCTACTGATGAATACAAATATTGGGAGGAAGCAGAACCTGAAAAACTAAAAGAAATCCTCAATGAAAAATTTCCAGATAAAGAAGAAAGATACCAATACAAACGTTGTATCAGATTTTTAAAACGATGGAAAGATAAAAACTTCACAAGTAATGGTAATGCTCGTCCAAATGGTATTGCAATGACAGCATGTGCTTATCATTGGTTCGAACCAGAGACTGAAAATTGGAATGGTGAGAGGGAATTAGATGACTTAACTGCCCTGACTAATTTAGTTGAGCAAATACGATGGAATAATTACGGCTTGGATGTAACATTGCCCGTGCTTCCTGGTAATCCACTCTTCGAAGCATTACGAGTTAACAAAGCTCATGAAGATGATTACATCAAAAAAATGGATAAGCTATATAAGGCATTGACCGAAGCAAAAAATGAGACTGATCCTCATTATGCTGCCAAAAAGCTTAAAAAGGTTTTTGGTGATGACTTTCCAGTACCAGCAAAAAAGAGTACTGCTCGTGTTACTGGAGCCCCTGCAATAGCTCCTTCAACTGAAAGTGCATGATGTTAAGTTGCAATGAAATTTACGAACTTGTTCGTTCCACAAATCGATTTGAAAACCTTACCTATGTTGATTCCCCAGCACTTGGTATATTGGTCTCTTGTACGGGAACGATAAATACCAAGTCTGGAGATGTGGATTTAAAGATTAGCTTTCGAGATACCTTTCCTTATAGTAAACCAATTATTCAAAGGTTAAATCAAGAAGGTACTCAAGCTATTCCGCATGTTAATCGAGAGGGTGTTGTATGCTATATTGATGACAATAATTATGTTGTTGATTTCACTAACCCATTTGGGATTATAAATGAAAGCATTGAGAGAGCTATTAAGATTCTAGAGGTTGAGGAGAGTCAAACTCAGCAGCAAGAATTTGTTGCTGAGTTTAATTCTTTTTGGCAAGATTACTCTAGTGCGATGCGTTGCTTGTCAATTATAACCGTGAAACAAAGAATCTCTAAAATTGCTTGTTGTTTTACGCCTAAAAATTCGATACTTGGAAATAGCAAGAAAGAGATAAACGAATATTTAGGTCGAACAGGTCAGAAATATATTCCAGGACAATTAAGTTGGCGATCAGCCATTTATATACCGTTACCTAATGATACAAAGATTAACTTACCTCCGCCAAGTAAATTTTGGACAAAAGAACAAGTG
>CAZHSA010000573.1:0-1884 GCA_964535135.1 uncultured Kordia sp. | reverse complement strand
GTAATTTTTCTCATAAGCGAGGCTTTAATTAGTTAATGATCTTAAAGTTATAAAAAAATATCACACTCAAGCATATTACGCGAATTTTTCTCATAAACGTTAACATTTTTAAAGATTTCTTAAAAAAAAGCAATGAAAATTTGAAACTCGCAAAAAAAAGTAGAATGTGTTGAAACGACCAGTATCAAAGGAATGGAGAGGAACTTGTTGCAATAAAATTCCTAATAACGAAAATAAAACCACGAATTGCACGCAGAAGTGTTTGAATCTTGTTAAAAAGGACATAAATCATAGAATTAGTTAATATCTTTGCAAATACATGAAAGTAGTCGCGCAGATAAAACAACCGATTGTCAAGGAAATGGAACTTTTTGAAAAGAAGTTTTACTCTTCAATGTCTTCAAAAGTCGCGTTACTCAACCGAATTACACACTATATCGTTAACCGAAAAGGAAAACAAATGCGTCCGATGTTTGTTTTTTTAGTGTCTAAAATGACTTCTGACGGAATTGTAAACGAACGTACCTATCGCGGTGCTTCTGTTATTGAATTGATTCATACGGCAACATTGGTACACGATGATGTGGTAGACGACTCCAATCGAAGAAGAGGTTTTTTCTCCATCAATGCCTTATGGAAAAATAAAATTGCTGTCTTAGTGGGCGATTTTTTACTGTCGAAAGGATTATTGTTGTCTATTGATAATGGCGATTTTGACTTGTTGCGAATCATCTCTGTGGCAGTACGTGAAATGAGTGAAGGAGAATTGCTTCAAATTGAAAAAGCACGCCGATTAGATATTACAGAAGAAATCTACTATGAAATCATTCGCCAAAAAACAGCTACACTTATTGCGGCTTGTTGTGCCATGGGCGCACAATCAGTCAATGCTCCTGAAGAAGAAGTAGAACGCATGCGCTTGTTTGGTGAATATATCGGAATGGCTTTTCAGATAAAAGATGATTTATTCGATTACGGACAAACGCAAATCGGAAAACCTACAGGAATAGATATCAAAGAGCAAAAAATGACGCTTCCACTCATTTATGCCTTAAATCATTGCACAAAAGAAGAGAAAAAGTGGGCCATAAATTCGGTAAAAAATCACAATAAGGATAAAAAAAGAGTCAAAGAAGTCATTGCCTTTGTAAAAAAGACTGGCGGATTGGAATATGCGGTTAAACAAATGAAAGTCTATCAAGAAAAAGCGCTCGCACTGCTTGAAACCTATCCGCAATCCATATACAAAGACTCTTTAGAATTGATGGTAAACTACGTAATTGACAGAAAAAAATAATTTTTTTTCATTCGCAGACAACCATTTGCATAAAAATTGCGTCTATGTCAATAGAAAGTCGTCTGTAAAGACAACGATCTCGGCGTAAGCGTCGGAACATCTAAATCTCGATTATCGAGTGAAAGTTATACAATTACATCTACAAGAAGCACAACTCATCAAACGAGCAAAGCGCAATGACAGAAAAGCGCAGCAAGTATTGTATGCGCAACATGCGCCCAAAATGTTGAGTGTTTGTAGGTATTACATTGCCAACCTTCACGATGCTGAGGAAATTATGCTTTCCGGATTTTTCAAAGTATTTACACAACTAAAAACCTATCAAAACAAAGGAAGTTTTGAAGGTTGGATTCGAAGAATCATGATTCGAGAATCTATTTCGTTTCTCCGCAAAAGAAATCCTTTAGTCGCTGTAGATGAAATAGAAAATTATACGGAAATCACCGAATGTGAAGTCAATGTAAATGCTGGCGTTGAGGAAATTCAAAAAGCGATAGATGCGTTGCCAAGAGGCTATAGAATTGTATTCAATCTGTATGAAATAGAAGGATACAAACATCAAGAAATTGCCGAAATGCTCAATATTT
>CAZHSA010000572.1:0-1886 GCA_964535135.1 uncultured Kordia sp. | reverse complement strand
GCATTTTGAAATTCGCGATGCCGCATCAAAACCGATGAATCCAATGTTGTTTGGTATTGAAGTGAAAGATTCGCATCATCCGAAAGTGAATGGTGTGTTTGCGTATTCACTGTCTGATTCTGCACAAATCAATGCTTCTAACAAAATTGTACAGTTGCAATTGAAAAAAGGAACACAAGAAAATAATTTTATCGCTTCCAAAGTCTATGCTTCAGGCGTTATTGGCTTGGGAATTAACTCGTATGACCGACAAGATTTAGCTTTTAATAAAAACGGAATTTATCAGCTAGAGAGCTTTGTAAATGGTGTGAAAAATTTTAGTTACACTTTTAATAAGTTTTCTTTTAGTGAATCGCGCTATATCAATACATTGATCGATTATGAACGTTTTAAAGAATTGAAACAACGCGTACAGCGCTGCTTTTTGATTCCTGCAAATAAATTGAGCATTTACGACAATGTTGTGGATAACGGACGCATTCACATCGAAGAAGGAAAAGAATATTCCGTGGTTTTGAAAGTGAAAGATTTTAAAGATAATATGACCACGATTACCATTCCGATTGTGGGTAAGAAACAAAAAATCACGCGAAAGCGAACAAAAAATGTAACTACTAATTTAATTACCCGAAACACCGAACATTCTATCAAGGAAGGTGATGTAAGTGTCTATATTCCGAAGAATACCTTTTACGAAGATTTTTATTTTGAGCTATCTAAAGACAAAAAAGGACGCTACAAGATTCACAACGAAAAAGTGGCCGCGCACAAAAACTTTGTCATTTCGTTTGATGTATCTAAATATCCCGCGAAAGCGCGTAAAAAATTATTTATTGCCAGTTTGAATCGAAAGAAGAAACCATCATACAGTTCCACAAAAAAGAAAGGTACCACATTTACGACCAGTACTAAAAGTTTGGGTACGTATTTCCTAGCAAAAGATTCCATTCCACCCAAAGTGAAACCTATCAACTTTGCCAAAGACAAATGGATTTCCTCCAAAAAATATTTAAAGGTGAAAGTAACGGATGATCTTTCGGGCGTTCGCAGTTTTCGCGGAAGCATCAATGGAAAGTGGATTTTATTTGAATATGATCCTAAAAAAAGCATGCTAACCTACGATTTTAGCGATATTATTTTTACCGAAGCAAAACATAATTTAAAGTTGATCGTTACTGATAATGTTGGAAATAATACTACATTTACCAGCACATTTTATAGAAAAACCAAAAACTAATACTATTGAAACCCACACGCTGTATACTTCTTTTGAGCTTTTTATTGTTTGCGAGCATTCTATTTGCGCAAACAGGAACCGTACGAGGAGTTATTTTAGATGCTAACAATCAACCGATTGACGCCGTAAATATTAAAACCTCTGTCGGAACAGGAACACAAACCAACAAAAATGGTTTTTTTAAGATTGTGATTCCTGCCAATGAAAAAGTCACGCTTACATTTACACATATTGCGCACAAACCAATTACGGTGACTGTACAATTGAAGAATGGTGAAGATTACGATTTTTATCCAATCATGTCAACTACAGCCGAACAAATTGGTGCCGTAGTGATTGATTCGAGAAAACGAAAAGCTGTGGAAGGAATTACCACGATTTCTGCGGAAACTGTCCGTTTGATTCCTGGCGCCAATCCTGGTGTTGAGAATTTAATCATGTCTCTTCCTGGTGTAAGTAATAATAATGAGTTGAGTACGCAATATTCCGTTCGTTGTGGAAATTACGATGAAATCTTAGTGTATGTCAACGAAATTGAAGTATATCGTCCGTTTTTAATTCGTTCAGGACAGCAAGAAGGATTAAGTTTTGTTAACACAGATATGGTGCAAAATGTCGATTTTTCTGCGGGAGGATTTCAAGCGAAGTT
>CAZHSA010000571.1:0-1892 GCA_964535135.1 uncultured Kordia sp. | reverse complement strand
TCTTATCATCCCAAATAAACTGATAGATACACTCATGACTCACACAAGGTATGCCTTCTTTTTGGGCAATGCCACTAATTTGTTCAGGACTGTAGTCTTCTTGAATTAAGCTAATTACATAGCTTTTAATACTTTTTGTAAATCGAGTATGTTTAGGTTTGTTAGCATGACGTTCTTGCGTCTTTTTCTGAGCTAGAGTCGCGGTGTATTTTTCGTTTCTTTTGTCGCAATTTCGTTTAATTTCACGACCAATGGAGCTTTTGTGAACACCAATGTTTTCAGCAATTTCAGAGTTATTGTAACCTTGTTTGAGTAACGATGCAATTTCGTACCTTTGATCTAATGTTAATTGTGGCATTTTTTTTTTGATTTGGAAACCTAAAAAATAAGCCTTTTTTAACTCCTACCCAAGGCTTTTGAATTTTTGGCCTAGGCCAAAAATTCAAAAGCCTTGGGTTTTTTATGAAAGTTGCATTTATGAGTTGAATCTAAGCTTGAATAAAACCTCCCTTACAAAATGACCAAAAAAGAACTTAGAAAAGAATATAAAAAACGCAGAGCGGCGTTTTCCAAACAAGAAATAGACGAAAAAAGTTTGGCGATCGCAAATCAACTTTTACAACAAAAAGAAATTTGGAAATACTCCTACTACCATATATTCCTACCTATTTCCCGCTTAAACGAAATCAATACCGAGTATATTCTGCATATTTTACAAGGCAAAGACAAACACATTATTGTTTCTAAGACCGATTTTGACACCCATAGCCTCAGTCATTATTTACTAACCGATCAAACTCGTTTTGAAGTAAACAAATGGGGAATTCCAGAACCTGTAAATGGCATTCCAATAGATCCAAAACAAATTGAAGTCGTTTTTGTTCCTTTGTTAGCCTGTGACCAAAATGGAAATCGTGTGGGGTACGGAAAGGGCTTTTACGATGCCTTTTTAAGGGAAGCATTGCCTAAATTAAGTATAGGTCTTTCTTTATTTGAGCCTATAAACCAAATAACAGATAGCAATACACACGATTTCCCACTTGATCATTGTTGTTTAATCGATGAATATATCTATTTTATCTAATAAGCAATCTTTCGTTGTTATAAATTCTATTAAAATGTTATTTTTAGTAGAAAGATGTGGACAATGACAAAGCAATTAAAACAAATATGCATTATAGATGATGACTTAATCTATACCAAATTAGTCATCAAACTTCTCAAGATTCGTAACATATGCGAAAACGTTGTTGTTTTTCGTAACGGAAAGGAAGCAATTGACTATTTTTCAGATGATGCACCTTCAGAAGAATATACGGTTCCAGAGCTTATTTTAGTAGATCTAAATATGCCTGTAATGAACGGTTGGGAATTTTTAGAAGCATTTTCAAAAATTAAAAATAAATTTCTAAAATTACCCCCTTGTTATATTGTTAGTTCATCCATTAATCCAAGTGATATTGATAAAGCAAAAAAAATAGATTTTGTAAGCAACTACATCTCCAAACCCATTTCTTTAGAAGCTTTTGAACGTATACGTGAAGCTATTTACAACCAGTCTCCCGTGAGCTAAACGTTTAATTTCGGCTATTTGCAACTCCTAAAACACACATCTTAAATATCACAATATAAAAGCCTATTTCTTATTTAGAAATAGGCTTTTTTGTTGTGATACAGGCGCTAAGAGGTAGACTAAAAAATTACTACCTATTAAGCCAATTTTTAAAATCAATTTGATCTTCTATTAAACCCTTTACCTTAGTTATAGCAACACGCTCTTGTGCCATAGTATCACGGTTACGTATGGTTACGGTTTGGTCTTCTAAACTCTGATGATCTACGGTAATACAAAATGGTGTTCCGTTGGCATCTTGCCTTCGGTAGCGTCTTCC
>CAZHSA010000570.1:0-1906 GCA_964535135.1 uncultured Kordia sp. | reverse complement strand
AGCATCTTCAACTGCATCTTCTACAACAGGAGCATTTGCGGCAATACGAGCTTCGTTTACAGCTTTTTCAGCTTCAAAAGCTTTCGCTTTTGCATCTGCTTCAGCTTTTGCTAAACTGTCCACTTTACCTTGTACTTTACCTTCTTTAGCTTCAACCCAAGCAGTAAATTTCTCTTCTACTTGCGCTTCCGTTAAAGCACCTTTACGAACTCCACCAAGTAAGTGATTCTTGTACATAGCACCTTTATAAGAAAGGATTGCTCTAGCAGTATCAGTTGGTTGAGCACCGTTTTGTAACCATTGTACAGCACCATCAAGGTTCAATTCAATAGTTGCAGGGTTTGTGTTTGGATTGTAAGTACCTAATTTCTCTAAGTATCTACCATCTCTCTTTGCACGCGCATCCGCGGCAACGATCCAGTAAAAAGGTTTTCCTTTTTTACCGTGTCTTTGTAATCTAATCTTAACAGACATAAAAAATTAATTTGTGAGGTTCTCGACCTCGATTATTAATAAGGCTGCAAAAATACTATTATTTCTGAAACACAACTACTTAAAACTGCTTTTTTTGGTATTTCCGCCCAAAAAAGTGCGGTCGTGTCTTCGCTAGTCGCTTTTCTAGCTGCAAAAATAGTTAATAACTTTATAATTCTTAGTTTCTTTTGGCAGCTAAAAAGAGCTCCAACACGCCGCTCAACCACTAATACAGTGTTGATAACTCCATCCGAAAAACAGGAAAAAAAATTGTAATTTTAACTGTTGAAATTTCCTCTATACAAAAGCATTCTATGTACTTAATATTTGACACCGAAACCACAGGGTTACCAAAACGTTGGGACGCACCAATTTCCGATACTGACAACTGGCCAAGATGTATACAAATCGCTTGGCAATTGCATGACGAATTGGGAAATCTGATCGAACATCAAGACTATTTAGTCAAGCCTGAAGATTTTAATATTCCGTACGATGCCGAAAAAATTCAGGGAATCTCCACCGAACTCGCAGCTGAACAAGGAATTTCATTGCAAGAAGTATTAGCAAAATTCAACATTGCGCTGTCCAAAGCAAAATTTATCGTTGGACAAAATGTAGGTTTTGATGTCAACATTATGGGCGCAGAATTCTATCGTGAAACTGTTGAAAATAACTTGCAAACATTACCTGTTTTAGATACTTGTACGGAAGCGACAGCGAGTTTATGTCAATTGCCTGGAGGACGATTTGGAAAATTCAAACTACCAACGCTTACCGAATTGCACAACTATCTTTTTGGAGTTGGTTTTGGTGAAGCGCACAACGCAACCGCCGATGTGGAAGCAACGACGCGTTGTTTTTTAGAATTGATTCGAAGAAAAGAATACACCATTGAGCAGCTAGATGTTGCGCCAGATTATTTTGAACGCTTCTCGGAAAACAATCCGCAGCCTATCAAAATGATCGGATTGAAACACATCAACCTCAAAAAGGCTTCCGAGAAAATAAGACAACGTTTAGCCAAAACACAAGAAGGCGAAGGCATTTCTCAACAAGAAATTGAAGAAAATCTTGAAGCCTTAAAAAAAGCACCGTTTTCACACTTACACAACCATTCGCAGTTCTCCGTATTGCAATCTACGTCTAGCATTAACGATTTAGTAAAAGCGGCAGGAAAATACAATATGCAAGCGGTTTCTATGACCGATCATGCCAACATGATGGGCGCGTTTCACTTTGTACAAGCAGTGAGTAATCACAACAAAGGCGTAAAAGCAAAAATCGCGGAAGCGTCAGCAAAAGGAGAAACAAGCGATGCACAGCTTCTAAAACCCATTGTAGGTTGCGAATTCTTTGTCTGTGAAGATCACGAAGATAAAACAAGAAAAGACAATGGATATCAAATTGTGCTTTTGGCAAAAAATAAAAA
>CAZHSA010000569.1:0-1912 GCA_964535135.1 uncultured Kordia sp. | reverse complement strand
ACGCTGCTAATGGACAGCCAAAACGACACCAACTTCTGTTTCCAAGAATTGGGTAAAATCCTGTTCCAATAACGCCGGCAAAGATAGATCCGATAAAGAATCCATACCATTCATTGATAGCATAGGCATTGATTCCTAAAAATGTATGATCGTTCGCAACTTCTGGAGTTACAATAATATGATACGTATTATACCCAACCACAACAGTCATGATTGTAGCCAAAACTAAGATTGGATAAATGGTCCAACGCTCAATTTTCCATGCAATTAAACGCTTGTCAGATAGTTGTCTGTACGGATCTCCTAGTGTTTCCGCCAGTCCGCCGCAACCACAAACCCAAGAACAATACCAACGTTTTCCGTAGAAATATACTAAAGTTGGCACAATAACTATGGAAAGAATAAATCCCCAAAAGAACATGAACTTTCCTAAATGTCCAGCGGATAAATAGTTGCTTACATTCCAATCGGTCAAGAAATTATAATCTAATGGCCACGCATTTTTTAAATCGACTCCTGGTAAATCAAACAATGGTAAAATCTCAACCAATAAAAAGGCAAAGATGATTTGGAAAAATAATACACTTGCTGTTCGCACAATTTGATATTGATTGTGACGATATTTGATAAACATGCGAATTCCCATGACAATCATGGACACACAATACAAGATTCCGTATAAAAACCATTGAGAAGCCGAACCATTTTCAATGAAGATACTTTTCAGCGGATCAACAATGTTGGTCCAATTGGCAATGATATACGGATGAAAATAGAGTAATACATAAAATGCTACCAAAAATCCGAAAACTACCATGCCAACCCAACCGCGATTGGTGGCGTTGTTCAAGTAAATTCCGTTGTTTTTGATGCCTGGAATTGGTTTTAAGAACAATCCAGCAATGATAAACATAAGCGATCCAATAATTCCCAATCCGAAGGTTAAGAATAAAAATAATGCTTTGTTATCAGCAATGATTCCTGTCGCAGCACGTTCAGTAATGTCGAAACGTGCGTATTTGTTATCGTACAATAGATAATTTTCAGCTTGACTGCGATTAATTCCGTCAATTTTACTGTTTAAGTCATTTGTAAACGCTTCTGCGGAATCATAGGTTTTTCCTGGACTGTACATCCAATTGGTAGCGCCGTCCAATAAGTTTACTTTCTCTTCGGATAAAATGTTTTGTAAAATTTCTTTGGTGTATACAATTTTTCCACCTTTTGAAGCAGTAACAATAATTTCTTCGGTTTCTGCGTTCGAAATTCCTGTTTCTTCCGCGACAGCTTCTGAAACACGTGTATTGTGTTTGTCAAACAGTTCTACAACATCGTTCATAAATGTAAACTGACTGCTGTAGGTTTTGTCTAAAACGCCATTTTCTTTGGCAACTGCGGCTAACGTTTCGGTAACTCTTGCATCTTTTCCACTAAAGGTTTCGTTAATAGAAGATTCCGACAAGGTGTATGTTCCCATAAAAACCGTTGCACTAAACAACACTACGGAAGCAATAAATATATAAAGTCCTGCAATTCGAATGAATTTCATAATATCTTTTTTAAAATGTGGTGATTAAGAGAATTGAAAAATACGTTTCCAGCTTCTTTTCTTTAGTTGAATGTTAGTGTTGTGTTCTTGATTGAATTGTGCTACGATGTCTTTTTCGTGCAACTTATAAAATTCTGGATCAAAATTGGCGTCGGCTAAGTGTTCTAAAACATATTCTACTGAACGTTTTTCATTCAACCATTTATCAAATGCATGATGACGCATACGAATTCCGAACGTATTAATTCCTAAGAAAAGCTTGGTTTCTTTATGGAAAGCAATCGTTATACAAATATGTTTTTTAGGATGTTTCCAGTGAAAATGTTGTTCGTAGTCTGGTCGTCCACGCTCACCAAAAACCCA
>CAZHSA010000568.1:0-1920 GCA_964535135.1 uncultured Kordia sp. | reverse complement strand
GCGTCAATATCATGAATCATCAAGTCTAACACTACAGGAACATCAGTACCGCGCGGATTGAATTCAGCCAAACGATGCGTTTCAATAAACATGGGCGAATTGATTTTATCTTTTACCGCCGTAAATGCAGGGTTGAAACGTTCTACATGTCCTACTTGTCCTTTTACATTATGTTTATTCGCTAACGCAATCAACTCTTCAGCTTCTTCAACCGTATTGGTGATTGGTTTTTCAATAAAAACATGCTTTCCTTTCGTAATTACTTTTTTAGCACATTCGTGATGTGAAAGCGTTGGAGTCACAATATCAACCACATCTGCGGCATCAATCAATGCGTCAATCGTATCAAAATACGTGTATCCAAACTCTTTTGCGATGGACTTTGCATATTCGGGATTGGCATCATAAAAACCGACAAGTTCGTATTGGGAAGATTGTTGTAATAAACGAAGATGAATTTTTCCTAAGTGTCCAGCACCTAAAACTCCAGCTTTTAGCATAAAAAAGTGTTTTGCACAAAAATAATTTATTTTTCGAAAACCCATTAGGATATCATAAACAATTATACAATTATCTGCTATTTTTTACTGTAGTTTTTAAAGATTTGTCAATATAACAGCAAACATATTCGCTATCAATCAATTATGTTTTAAATGATTTTTATGGTTTGATAGATAAAAAATACTGTTATTTTTGTGCGAAGATGAAAGACTCGTTCAAACATAAAGGCATGCGGAATCAGTTAGCAGAAGTAGTTGCTAACAAGGGAATTACTGATGAAAAAGTATTGGATGGCATTCGAAACATTCCGCGCCATTTGTTTATGGATTCGAGTTTTGAAGCACATGCGTACCAAGATAAAGCGTTTCCTATTGGCGCCGATCAAACCATTTCGCAGCCGTATACCGTTGCATTTCAAACACAACTACTCGAAATAGAAAAAGGCGATACCATCTTAGAAATTGGTACAGGAAGTGGTTATCAAACGGCTATGTTGCTCGAATTAGGTGCAAAAGTGTACAGTATTGAACGACAAAAAGAATTGTTCAAACGTACGAGTTTATTCTTGCCAAAGTTAGGCTACAGACCTAAAAAACTCATCTTTGGCGATGGTTACAAAGGCTTACCCGAACAAGCACCTTTTGATGGAATTGTCGTCACTGCAGGCGCGCCATTTGTGCCAAAACCATTGTTGGCACAATTAAAAGTAGGAGGAAAGTTGGTCATTCCTGTGGGAGAAAATAATAAATCACAAATCATGACGCTATTCATCAGAACTTCTGAAAAAGAATTTGCCAAAAAAGAATTTGGGGAGTTTCGTTTTGTACCGATGTTAGAGGATAAAAATTAATTGTCTTCAAGTTTTCATTGTCAATCATTTATTTAGCGTGAATTCTATGTAAAAATCAACTTAGATTTTCTTCTTTTCCATAGTATGGGAGAAATTTTATTTTGATATTCCACAATTTAAGTCTAGTTTTAATAACGATCAGGTAAAAAGAAGTTGTTTTTTATGTTGATCCAAACTGTATTCATATCCCGAAAGATAAATCTTAGCAATGCGCTAAAAAGTAATTGACTTCCCTTTATCCATCTAATCTCTCGGAAAAACTTAATCAATAATTAAAAAAAAATAAGGAATAGATGAATACGGTAACTCAAGATCCCAGAATTGACTTAGAAACTACTATTGTAGATTTGATAAAAGCACACATGCTTAATCATCCAACAAAAACCGCCATCGTAGACGGAGAAATTCGTGTAAACTATGAAATGTTACTAAACAAAGCAAACGAAGTTGCTGGCGAATTGATCAGTCGCAACATTGCGCCAAAATCGCTAGTAGGCGTATGTATGAACCGTTCGTGGGAATTGATTGCTACCTTAATTGGCGTCATGCAAGCAGGATGCGCGTATGTT
>CAZHSA010000567.1:0-1924 GCA_964535135.1 uncultured Kordia sp. | reverse complement strand
GTGGTTGAAATTCCTTTTAAAATTTCAACACCATCAAAAGATTTCTTTATGTTTTTTACTTCGATCATTAAGTCAGTAATAATTGTGTGATGAGGTAATTTATCAAAATAATAACAACACTCGTCCAAACAAACGATGTTGTACTTGCTTTTCCAACTTCCAACGCGCCACCTTTCATATAATATCCATAAAAAGATGGAATAGTGGCGAGCACAAACGAAAACACAAAGGTTTTCAAAAATGCATAGGTAACGTGAAAGGGTATAAAATCTATTTGCAATCCTTGAACGAAATCGGTACTTGTAGAAAAACCTCCGTAAATAGAAGCCAGCCAACCACCAACAATGCCTAAAAACATAGCAATCGTAATTACAAACGGATATAAAGACAAAGCAACAATTTTTGGGAAAACTAAATAATTCAGAGAATTAACACCCATAACTTCCAACGCATCAATTTGCTCAGTTACACGCATAGTTCCTATACTTGAAGTAATAAACGAACCTACTTTTCCGGCCATAATGATAGAAATAAAAGTAGGTGCAAACTCCAGAATCACAGATTGTCGCGTAGCAAAACCAACAAGGTATTTTGGAATCAATGGATTGTTGATGTTCAAGGCAGTTTGTATAGCAACAACACCGCCCACGAAAAAGGAAATGAAACATACAATTCCCATAGAACCGATGATCAAATCGTCAATTTCTTTAAAAATAAGATTTCTTAGCATGGACCATTTGGTCATCTTACTAAATACGCTTTTTAACATCAAAAAATAGCGTCCTATATTTTCTAGGTAAATCATGGGCTAAAAATACATTATTCATAGAAGCTAATAAAATAATTAACGATTTAATGATTAGTTAAAATGTTATTTGCGCTAAAACAATTACTTTTGAAAGATTTCAATATCTTAAAATGCCTAATAGCCAATAAATTTGACTGAATCATGAAGCAAAGTATCCTACTCTGTGTATTGTCCTTACTTTTTATTCAATGTATTTCTGTAAAGCAAAAAGTAAAAAGCACTCCGAAAACAACTACCGAAACGTCTGTACAAATGCAAACCACACCAAAACCTAAATTGGTGGTGGGTATTGTAGTTGATCAAATGCGGTACGATTATTTAACCCGTTTTGAAAGTAAATATGGTACTGGCGGTTTTATGCGAATGATGAAAAATGGCTACAATTGTAAAAACACACACTACAATTACATTCCAACGTATACAGGACCAGGACACGCGTCTGTATATACAGGAACTACGCCAGAAAATCATGGAATTATTGCGAATGATTGGTACGATAAATTCACAAAAAAAGAAGTGTATTGCGCTTCTGACGAAAGTCAAACTTCAGTTGGCGTAGAAGGGCAGTGGGCAGGAAAAATGTCGCCGCATCGCATGCTCACAACCACCGTAACAGATCAGTTGCGTTTAGATACACAGCAACGTGGAAAGGTTATCGGAATTGCTATAAAAGATAGAGGCGCTATTTTACCAGCTGGTCACGCCGCGAATGGTGCGTATTGGTTTTATGGAAAAGACAAAGGAAATTGGATTACAAGTACGTATTATACCAATACATTGCCAACTTGGGTGCAAGAATTTAATGCTGCAGACGAAGCTGAAAAGTATCTCACTACTTGGAATACGATGTACGATATCAATACATATACGGAAAGTGATACCGATGAAAGTGTATATGAAGGTACATTTAAAGGAAAAGCAAACGCGACATTTCCATACGATTTGGCAAGTTTAAAAGCTGAAAATGGCGGATTTGATATTCTAAAAGCAACGGCGTACGGAAATAGCTTGACAACTGATTTTGCGATTGCAGCTATTAAAGGTGAAAGTTTAGGAAAAGATATTGACACCGATTTTTTAGCCGTAAGTTATTCAAGTACAGATTATGTAGGACAT
>CAZHSA010000566.1:0-1944 GCA_964535135.1 uncultured Kordia sp. | reverse complement strand
AAAAGCCGCTAGGTGCATTTAATTGTGTATGTTGAACTAATCCCAATGCAAATTGGGATCTCATGAGTTTTACGATCAGCATGACAAGGATTATGAGTGTGAATTGCTAAAGTTCTAAAAAAGCCGCAAGGCGCGTTTAATTGTGAGTATTCAATACTACTTCTCATACTAATACTATATACATTCATCCCCTTTTTTAAAGCACACGTAACCAATGCGAATTTGTTTGTGAGTACAGAACAGGCAATACAGTTCAATTTGCTTACGAAACTCAAATATTAGCGTATATTTGCATCAAAATAACAGAATTATGTTTAGTGATCTCGCAAATACTATATTTCAAGAAAGCATTGAAAAATATCATATCATTGATGCTGTAGACCAACCGTTTGAAAATCCATATCCTTCAGACAAAGTAGAACACTTATTGTACAGAAAAAACTGGATTGATACCGTACAATGGCATTATGAAGACATTATCAGAGATCCAAATATTGATCCTGTAGCAGCACTAAAATTAAAGCGTTTGATAGATGCTTCAAACCAAGATAGAACAGATACAGTAGAATACATTGATAGTTACTTTTTGCAAAAATACAAAGATGTAACGCCAAAAGAAACTGCAACGATCAACTCGGAAAGTCCTGCATGGGCAATCGATCGTTTATCAATCTTAGCCTTAAAAATCTATCACATGCAAGAAGAAGTAGATCGTAAAGACGCTTCGGAAGCACACAGAGCAAAATGCCAAGGAAAACTAAACGTATTGTTAGAGCAACGCGTTGATTTGTCTACTGCAATTGATCAATTGATTGCCGATATTGACAGTGGCGACAAATACATGAAAGTCTACAAGCAAATGAAAATGTACAACGACGACGATCTTAATCCTGTGTTGTATAACAAAAACAAATAAAAGCGCTTTTACATAGCTAAACACTATGAAAAAAGCTTCCAAACATATACTAGTCATACGTCTCTCAGCCATGGGAGACGTTGCTATGACTGTTCCCGTCATCAATGCCATAATTCGCACGTATCCCGATGTAAAAATAACGGTGGTTTCACGCGCGTTTTTTAAACCGATCTTTCAAAACATTCCCAACGTAACTTTTTACGCAGCCGATGTCAAAGGAACACACAAAGGCGTTTTAGGACTTTTCAAACTGTATAAAGAACTTACAAAACTAAACATTGATTTGGTAGCAGACATACACAATGTCTTGCGATCTAAGATTTTAGGACTTTATTTTAAACTTGGCGGATACAAAAGCTGTAAAATTGACAAAGGCAGAACCGAAAAAAAAGCACTAACCAAAGCAGAAGGCAAAGTTTTTAAGCAACTCAAAACGACACACGAGCGATATGCGGATGTTTTTAGAAAACTAGGTTACAGTGTGCAATTATCCAAAGAAGATGTTGTACCACAGCTAGAAATGACGGAGAACATAACGTTATTCATTGGGAAATCTGCAAAAAAATATATTGGCATTGCGCCTTTTGCCGCTTTCGCGGGAAAAACCTATCCAGCTTCACAGATGGAAGCGGTAATTTCCAAGCTAAACGCTACAAATACCTATACACTAATTCTCTTTGGCGGTCCAGCAGATGCAACACAACTTTCCAAATGGGAAGAAACGTACGAACACGTAAAAAGCTGTGCAGGTGTATTTTCTTTTGAAGAAGAACTCAGGCTGATTTCCAACGTAGATGTGATGCTTTCTATGGATTCTGGAAACGCACATTTGGCGGCGATGTTTGGCAGAAAAGTCATTACCATTTGGGGCGTTACGCATCCGTATGCGGGCTTTTATCCATTTGGGCAACCTATAGAAAATGCCTTGTTGGCAGACCGATCAACATATCCACTATTGCCAACGTCTATCTACGGAAACAAATATCCAGAAGGCTACGAAAACGTCATGCAAACCATTACACCGGAAG
>CAZHSA010000565.1:0-1955 GCA_964535135.1 uncultured Kordia sp. | reverse complement strand
CTATCAACAAATTCAATTTGCTAAAAACAGAGAATTGGGTTACGATAAAGACCAACTATTATCAATGCGCATCAATGAAGAAGTTATTGATAAATTTAATGTGATTCAGCAAGAGTTAATTAATTCCGGTGCTGTGTCTAATATAGCTTTAAGTAATTCTGAAATATTATCTGGTGGATATAATAGTTCTGGCTATCATTGGAAAGGTGGCACAAATACGGAAGATGTTTTAATTTCTTACAGATATGTAACGCAAAGCTTTTTTGAAACCACAGGTTTAGAAATTATTGAAGGTCGTGGTTTTAGTAAAAACATCAACGCTGATAGTAGTGCTACATTGATTTCCAAATCACTCGCAAAAATGATGGGTAATGACAGTGCAATAGGTAAGAAGATTACACGAGGGAATAATGTTAGTGTGGAGGTTATTGGTGTTGTTGAAGATTACCTCTATGGTGATATGTTTGGTTCGAGCGATCCTGTATTGTTTTTTAATTACCCAAATAATACACAATTTATGTATATCAAGATTAAAAAAAATAGTGCTGTAAACCAAGCTTTGGAAACTATTAAAATGGTCTTGAAAAAACACTTGCCAGCATATCCGTTTGATTACGAATTTGTGGATGAAGCTTTTGATGCCAAATTTAAAAACGAACAGTTTGTCGGAGAATTATCTCAAGCATTTGGCATAGTAGCAATTCTCATTTCATGTCTTGGTTTATTTGGTTTAGCAGCTTACACAGCCGAACAAAGACGTAAAGAAATCGGTGTTCGTAAAGCTTTAGGTGCAAGTGTATCAGATATTGTAAAACTACTATCAAAAGATTTTTTAAAGTTAGTCGTTGTATCGATTATCATAGCAATTCCGATAGCATGGTATTTTATGAACAATTGGCTTCAGGAGTACACATATAGAATAGAAATTAGCTGGTGGGTTTTTGCAATAGCTGGTTTTAGTGCAACAGTAATAGCAATGCTAACAGTAAGTTTTCAAGCCATTAAGGCTGCCATTGCAAATCCTGTACATTCTTTACGGTCGGAATAGCGTATGCAATTAGTAAAGCTTTTAAAGCTTTTAAGTACAAATAAAAATCTAAAATCAATCAAAAATGAAAAAAATAATTATCCTTATAGTTTTAATTCAACTATCGTACAATGGATTTTCACAAACTTGTGACTGTTCTTCAAACCTAAAATGGCTCACTGAAACATTTGAAAAAAATGATGCAGGCTTTCAATATGTTATTGACATAAAAGGAGAAAATGCTTATGCAGCACATAATAAACTTTACAATGAAAAAGCATCAAAAATTTCGAGTTTAAATAAATGCCATAGATTACTAAATAACTGGACAGCGTTTTTTAGAGACGGCCATCTCAATGTGCAGTTAATAGCTCAAAGTCAAAAAACAAGTGAGCAAACTGGACCATCGGACAAAGAAATAATAGAGAAATATAAAAATTCTGAACAATTTAAAATAGAGAAACAAGCGTTTGACAACTATGTAGATACGCTTGGAGACGACCCAGGTTTTGAAGGCGTCTGGACTTTATACTCATATACTATTGGCATAATTAAAGACAAAACAAATTCTAATAGAGAATACGTTGGGTTTATAATTGACTCTAAAAGTCCTTATTGGCAGAAAAATCAAGTTAAACTTGAAATTTTCAAAACAAAAGAAGGGAAACTTAGTATAAAATACTATACGGGAGACCATTCTGTAGTAGAACTTGAAAAATTTGAATTTTATGGTAGAAATAAGTTGCTTGTTGGTTCGAGCTATGATTTAATGATTGATATGAGCAGTTTGAGTTTTAAAAGAGTCTTACCAAAAATAAAAATCAATGAAAACGTTGCACGATACCTTAACTTCCTGTATGCCAAAAAAGCTTCTATTGAAAAAGTATCTGATAATACCGTGCTATTGAAAGTTCCATCATTTAGTTAT
>CAZHSA010000564.1:0-1962 GCA_964535135.1 uncultured Kordia sp. | reverse complement strand
GTGGTTGGGTACATGTCTGTGCTCCAATTGATGTATGTGAAGGAACGGACTTACCTTCTAACGAAAATGGACAATGGGTGATGTCAGCAGGTGCTGATTGTACTGACTGGAACAACTTATTGAGTAATATTTCGGGAATTCGTTTTTACTTAGACTTAACTTCAAGTCCAACCGAAGAATATGGATATGACAATATTTGTATTCAAGAATGTGATATTGTCACTGGCGAACCTAATAACGAAGGTGCTTTTTGTTGTGAAGGTGACAATTTAGTTGAAAACGGAAACTTTGAAAATGGCACTAACGGATTTGGTAGCGATTATACAGAAGATGCAACTTTGTATCCTGGCGCATACAATGTTTCAGACGACGCCAGTATTTTTGGAACTACTGTAACGGATCATTCTGCTTGTGTAAATCCTGAAGAGTATGGAAATAATACAGACTTTTTACTCGTCAATGGAAGAACCACACAACCTGCTGGAACTACATCCGTTATTTGGGAACAAAGCATTCAAATTGATTTTGAAAAAACGTATAAATTCTGTGCAAATTTCAAAGATTTGCCGCAATGTACATTCAACATCAAACCAGAAATTCGTTTGGAAGTCAACGGACAGTTATATGATTGGATTACGATTGACACCAACAGCGACGATCCTTGTGATTGGCAACAAATTTCGGAATGCTTTGAAGGTGAACAAGATATCTTAGACATTAAAATTCACTTAAAAGAAGATGGTTTAGGTGATGGAAATGATTTAGCAATTGACGATATTTCGTTGCAAGCAAAACTAGATCAAAACCTCAACATTAGTGTATTACATCAAGGAGATCCATTACAAATTACAGGTTCTGTAAACAGCATAAACACTACAGATGATACGTTGGTTGTAGAAGATACCTGCATCGAACAAAACAGTGGAAATCAATACGTTTGGTTTGTGTATGAATTGGAGCTTTCTTCATTCCCGTTTACAAATCCGTTAGATTTTATCAATTATGTTCCTGATACATTTGCATGGTCTAGCAATACTGGAGGATTTAACAGTCAATTGCCTGGTTCGGCAAATCCTGCTTGGGCATTAACTACGACCTTCCCAAATTATGTATTTGATCCTAACAAATTATACGTAATTGGTTTATACGTGCCTTCTTGTTGCGATAGTTGTTACGATGAAGATTGGTCGTACCAAATTACGCTTAGCACAGAAAGTTCAGGACAAGCATTTAACGTATTTACACAAGAAGTAAAAGATCACTTGCGTTCGTTATTTGTTATGGGCGATTCTCAAAGTGGAACCTTGGGACGTGAAGAAGCTGATATCATCAACTTTACCATGTATCCAAATCCAACCGCGAATGTATTGCGATTTCGTAGTGATGAACCTATTGTATCTTATAAAATTACAGACATTTCAGGAAAATTGATCCAAGCAAAAGCTACGGAAGTTTCAGAAATTGACGTTTCAAACTTAAGTGATAACATGTATTTCTTAACAGTTACCACACAATCAGGTAGTAAACACACAGAAAAGTTTATTAAAAAGTAATGAAGTATAGAAAATAGCATTTTTTCTCAACTTGCTGATGAATTGAAACCCTTAAGGTTAAAAACTTTGAGGGTTTCTCTTTTCCAATTGTATTATTTTTACATTTGCACTCTATAACCATTTTACTTAAAAATCTATGACTAAAAAAGTTCGTGTTCGTTTTGCACCAAGTCCTACAGGACCGCTACATATTGGAGGCGTTAGAACTGCCTTATTTAATTATTTATTCGCCAAAAAACATGGTGGAGATTTTGTGTTACGTATTGAAGACACAGATCAAAACCGATTTGTAGAAGGCGCGGAAGAATACATCGTAGAAGCATTGGAATGGTGTGGAATTCCGTTTGATGAAGGTGTTGGAAAAGATGGCGGATTTGGTCCATACAGACAAAGTGAACGCAAGCATTTA
>CAZHSA010000563.1:0-1963 GCA_964535135.1 uncultured Kordia sp. | reverse complement strand
ATGAATTAACTTTCTGCACAGATACTCAATTTAAAACCTCGGTTAATCTAGCATCCATATTATTGGCTCCTAATCAATCACACACATTCAGTTTTGATAATTCTTCATGTTTACAATTGAAGTTTCGTAATAATTTCATATTTTTTGATTTGAATTAATTAGGCTCTGACTGAAATTGCCTAACACGCTAACTTATAGTGTGTTAGGCAATTTTTTGTTACCGAAAGTTCCCCGAAAAAGCTAAAAAAGCTTAAATTTCGGGGATTCAAAATTTTCGATAAAACAAATTAACCAAATAAGATTTGGAACTCCAACTATTTACGACACAAGATGGTCGATCTCTTGAGTGGGAGGTGTTTACTAGGCATCCACTCGGTCAACTCTACTCAACAATACCTTTTCATTTATACAAAAAAGCGATTGCTTATAAGTCTCCTGTATCTGGGCCTAAGCCAAGATTTAGTCTCCAGGGCGGGATTGCTCTTCAGATTTTAAAAGCCTACTATGGTTTTAGTGATGCTAAATTAATCGAGCAATTAAACCATAATCGGATGATGCAACTCTTCTGTGGCATTCGTCTAAAAGTCGGAGAACAAATAAAAGATGATGGTGTAGTTAGTCGATGGCGGATGCGACTTGGACACTTTTTGAAAGACGAAAAGGTATTTCGATCCGTTCAATTATGCCATGTATCAGGCTGGAAAAAAGACTTAGTCGATACGAAAATAAATATAGCAGACGCCACCTGCTATGAAAGTTATGTTCGTTACCCAACAGATGTAAAATTACTTTGGGAGTGTATTGAGTATTTATACAAACAAATGAAAATCATTAGTAAATACGTCGGTATTCCAATGCTTCGCTCTAAGTATAAAGAACAAAAGAAAAAGCAATTGTCTTATCAAAAGAGTCGAAAAAAGACCTATAAAAAGAGGCAAGCTAGAAAGAGAAGTTTACTCTATCTGCTGAATAAATACCTTGCTAGGTTACCTTACTTAATTAGGCTTATGAAAACAACAGAGACTGAACGCTTAATCTCTTGTCCTGTTAGTCTAAATTTTTTCGGTCGAATATCAACCATATGCAAAGTCTATAAACAACAGCAATTACATTTTGATAATCCTAAAGCCAAAATAAAAGATCGAATTATTTCACTGGCAAAGCCTTATTTACGTCCCATCATACGAGGGAAAGAGATCAAAAGAGTGGAGTTTGGAATGAAGGTGCATGAGATGCAAATTGGCGGAATTAACTTTATCGAACACTGGAATTTTAACGCTTTCCATGAAGGCGTAAGATTAAAGAAAACGATTTGGTTACATCGATTTTTATTCAAAACGAAAGTCCTGCTCTTTGGTGGAGATCAACTTTATGCAAATAATAAGAATCGTAAATATTGTTCTGAACAAAAGATACAAACTTGTTTTCCTCCAAAGGGAAAACCCGCAAAGGATCTGGCTGTAAGACGTCAAAAAAGACAGTTACGACAAGCAATAGGAAAAGAAAGGTCAACACGATTAGAAGGCAGTTTTGGCAATAAAAAGAATCATTATTCATTGGCCAAAATCAAAGCAAAAACATTAGTCTCAGAATTAGCCTGGATCTTTTTTGGCAACTTAACAGCTAATGCCATGGCGATCGTAAAGAAACGAAAACCTCCCACATAAAGAGCTGCTTAAGCTATCGGTTAACTCAGAAAAAAACGGTTTTATTTTATGAACGGACTCTGTCCGAAAAAACTCCCCATCCGTAACTATTAGTCAAATCAGAAAACAATTGAAATTTGTGAAAAATGACAAACCCCTCAACCAAACAAAATTCGGCTGAGGGACTCGGAGGGCTAACTACAGTGAAAGCCTATTTTGACATAAAACAATAATTCTATCTTTTGCATCAGGCAAAAGTAGAGTGGGACTAATTTATGTGTCCTACTAGCCCGTTTAAGCAAAGATAAAGGTTAGTA
>CAZHSA010000562.1:0-1964 GCA_964535135.1 uncultured Kordia sp. | reverse complement strand
GTATTCATGCTCAGTCAATCCGTTATCAAAAGCGGCTTTGTATATGAACGAAACTGCTTCCGCAAGTTCCGTAACAAATCCCATTTCTTCCTGCAATCTTCGTTTACCTGCAGTTATGTTGCTTTCACCTTCACGTTGGTGACTGCAACAGGTATTGGTCCATAAACCTGGCGAATGGTATTTGTGTAAAGCACGTTGTTGTAGCATGAGTTCACCTTTGTCATTGAGAATAAATACAGAGAAAGCTCTATGTAGCAAGGCTTTTTCATGTGCCTCCATTTTCTCCATGACGCCGATTTGCTCGTCGTTTTCATTTACTAGAATTACGTTTTCTTGTGTCATAAGTATAGTTAGAATACAAATTTACGAAATAGCTTTTTGGGAAAATTGTCTTATTTCCCAACTTTTAGTTAAAATTAACATAAGATTTGAATTTTACAGGTGTTTTTGTATCTCTTTTTTGAAGATTTGATACTGAATTTTTTATTGAAAAATCACACGTCTTATAAATGTTAAATATCATTTATTCATGAAATTTTGTAGTATATTGCCGATAAAGATTGTATTACTAGTTAATTACAAACTATCTATGAAAAAAAAATACGTATTCCTTTTTTTATCACTCTTCTCTATAACTGTTTTTTCCCAAGATGTCGGCGTTGTCGAAATTACGTCTCCAACTATCAATACAACTTGCGGAAATACTACTGAGACATTAATTGTTACTTTTAAACCAGATTATAGTATTACAGATTATTTTGGAACAGTGCCTTGTTATTATCAATTAAATAGCGATGCCATTGTTCAAGAAGATTTACATTTTGCTTCTTTTTTTAGTTTGACTGAAAGTTTTACACAAGAAATTAGTCCTATTGACGGAATGAATACCTTGCGCGTGTGGACCAATTTTCCAGGAGATCCTGATGCTTCAAATGATGAGGTTATACTTCAGTTTGATTACAATATAAATGATCCAGTAGCGCCATGGTCAGAAACTGTAGAAGGCTTTCCAGAAGCAATAAACCCAGGAAGTTATTTAGATTGTTGGGAATTTTATTCAGTTGGTGTAGACGATCAGCCAGATCCACTTTCTACTTGGGGAATCGTTGATTTGAATTCATTTTCAAATCCTCCAATGCCTAGTAGTGGAACTAAAGTTTTTTCACCAACATTAAAATCTAATTTTTTCAGCAGTCTGTATTTAGAGAGCCCAGAAATTGACATTAGCACCTTAAATTTAGCAGAATTGAGTTTTGAGTATCATGTGTATGGACGGTTTCAAGGACAACTTTCGGTAGATATTTTTCACAACGGAGCTTGGGTTGAAGATATTTATATCATGAACGATGAAGAAAGACAATTAGAAGTAACTGATCCATGGAGGAAGAAAATAATTTTATTAGATGCATATGATGGTGTTGTCAAAATTAGATTCAAATATCTTGATCCTGATTGGGTTGCTTGGTATGCGGGCGATTATGATAATGGTTCTTTTACAGGAATTGATACTATAGAAGTGAAAGAAGCACCAACGTGTCCATCACCAGAAAATATTACAATTCGTTATGACGAAATCACCAAAGACACTGCAAATATCACATGGCAAGCAGGACACGTAGAAACCGATTGGGAAATTGAATATGGCGTAGTTGGTTTTACGCCAGGAACTGGAACAACTGTACAAACTACGCAAGCTTCGTATACAATTACGGGACTTACGGCAGGAACTGATTATGATGTGTATGTACAAGCTGTTTGTGGAGCCATGCCTGGAACAAATGATAGTGCATTGATTGCTTCTAATTTTCAAACCGTATGTGCTTTTACAGCGCCGTGGACAGAAAATGTGGAATCGCATTTAGGAACTACCAGAGGAATGATTGAAAATTGCTGGAAAACTACAACGTATGATACACATGAGTACCGATGGGACATTGTAAATAGTGGAACAGGAACTCCAAGTG
>CAZHSA010000561.1:0-1980 GCA_964535135.1 uncultured Kordia sp. | reverse complement strand
AAGTAGCAAAAGAGCACAGTGGGCTCAGTACAGAAACTTTAACCGCTAATCACGGCCGATTTCAGTAGTACAGCAATCATCAAGTCATCAATCATTAGTCATCAATCATCAATCATCAATCAAGCAGTTAGGTTCCCCCAATTTTTGAATTTTTATAACTGTTCATCGCCTGTGTAGGGCAGGCGCATCAGATCAGTTGTAACACTTATCGGTGATATACCGGGTTAAAAAAAGGAATAGACGTTCAGCGGGTCTGTTCCTTTTTTTGATTCGACTACCATCAATCGTTAAGAGCTCAAAGTCATCAACTATATATTCTGTTTTTTGTTTGTGGTAGCGAAAGCTTTTAGAATTATCCTTTTTAAGAAACGATACATCAAACAATAGAACACTAAGGGAACTAAAAATTGTTTTAGATCTGAAAAGGCTAACTCTATGGCTTCTGAACTGAAAATCTCATAGATATAATTGTATGCGTTTTTAGGAAAATATAAAACGGAATTGGAGTCGTAAAAAAGTACGGATACAATGTATAAGACAATTATAAAGTTATTGACAAAGCCATAAAAAAGTAAAAAAACTATTTTTGGACTATACTCATACTTTTTACGCTGGCAGATACTTTTAAACCATTCTAGGAGCTTCTTCCCGGAATTTTTACTAAGATTTGGAGTACCTAAGGCATCCGACAGTACCCAATACCCGTCATTTCGAATAAACGGAACAAGGTTGTAGAGGGAATGCACAAAAACTATAAAAGCCATTACACCTAGGTAGGGACTTGAAATTATCAGCGACAGGAAGCATAAAAAACTGCAAAAAATCAACTCGAAATAAATCCCAGCTAAATTGACCATAATTCTTTGCTTTGCAGGTAGTCGCCAGATATCAGTGACATCAGCATAATAGACTGGTGTAAACAAATAAAACCCGCCACCAATACCACCATGGGTAGCCCCATAGAATTTAGCCGCGGAAACATGTCCTATTTCATGAAAAGTAACACTCAAAAACATAATCCCAAAAAAATATATTAAGCCTTCCGTAGTGGGAATAAACATGTAGAAAAAATCCATGATCTCCTCAAAATTTAGCCAAAGTATACCTATACAAGCAGTGCATGAAATGATAAAAAAGAGATTAATTAGCTTATTGTAAAACAAAAAAGCAAAAAGCGGGGTAATTTTATCAAGCGTTTTTTCTTCTATTATTGTAAAACTAAGTTTGAGATAGTCTGGCTTTTTTGCGTGCTCTGCCAAATCAGAGGTGTTAGAAAGTAGTCCATATCGCGAAAGCCTTTTGAAAAACAAGGAATAGGGCAATTCAGGGGTGATTTCTACATTATACTTTGCGTTGTATTCGTCTGAAATCAATTGAAAATTCTTTTTACCATCAATCAAATCAAGTAATTGATAAACTGTATTTGAAACTTTAACGTAATGGCCATACTTTTTTTGATGCAACAAATACTCATTATCTGAAAATTTTTGAACATTCAGTTCAGGAGCTAGTATCGGTACAATGTCAGCAGTATTCGGTGCCTTTTGATGTCTATCTAAAAGTGAAATCATGTCGTTTTATTTTATATACAAAATCTTAATCTTGTAATCTCATAATTGGCAATGTATCGAAATCTATAGAGGAAATTTATTTCATTTCGCCAAGTGTATTCAGAATTTGCAGTTGTTCTTTTAGAGGTAAAATTCCATTTAACCTAGACCAGTCCTTATATGTTCTGTGAACCTTTCTTAGAGCCTTACCTTTTTTCAGTTTCAGATGACCTGCTTTTGCATTACAGTAACCTAGCGTATTAGTTGTTACGTATAGTTGTTCACTCATAAACCGATGTTGAATAGATCCGTCTTTGCTTATTAAAACTCCTTTACCTTTATGATAAATTCGATTTAGGTGATATTTATCGCCCATTTTCTTAAAATCATACTCAAAAAACTCCCCTTGAAGAAAGCCCTCAATCTCTTT
>CAZHSA010000560.1:0-1982 GCA_964535135.1 uncultured Kordia sp. | reverse complement strand
AAGTTGAACTCATCCCAATGAAAATTGGGATCTTATGAGTTTTTTAGCCAACTACTTCGAGGCAAGCACACGAAGCATTCAGCCGAAACAATTAAAACATTTCGATGCAAGCGTCGGAGTATTTTAAATCTCGATTATCGAGTAAAATTACTTGATATATAATTAATAGTAGATGTTTTGTCTGTAGAAGCCTATAATGAACTTGTTTCAGTGTTTTTTATTTAAGAAAATAAAGAATTATGTGTCTCCTTTTTAAAACATAGCATAAATTTTCTAATGAATATAAAGTTTTATTAAAACGAAATTTATACTAAAACGATATTAGTATTTAATTAATAAAAATCATCAAGCAAAAACAATTTAATTCCCAAATAATAAAAAAGATTATAAATAATTATGCATGAAATTGTTTTTATTGTAAGTTTAAAGATACAAAAGTAAGTTTGGACGGGCTACAATGTTGTTTCGTCTAATTACCAAATAAAAGTAAGGCAAGTCTTATTAAAAATATATACTTTCGTGTCCGAGAAATGAGCTGCTCGTCCCGAACCAAGTATTAATTTTATTTATTGTGTTAAAAATACCTACACAATAATTAGCTAAACAACAATCGATTTAATGAAAAAACAAACACTAAGTGCATTAGTGATGCTTTTCGCATGCCTTACACTAAATGCACTTAACTCCCCGACCAATGAAACCACTAAATCTCTAATTGCAGACAACATTACAGAAGACAATGCTTCAGCTACAGTAAATTTAAATGGTTTCTTATTTGAATTTTTAGGTGTACAATACAATACTGATGGAACTTCCACTTGGACATACAAAGTTACAGGTGTTGGAGCTAGAAGAAACTTATCACACTGGAAATTAAAATTTTTTGATGAACACAATGCCTTATCTTCTACTCCTAACACTTGGGAAGTACATGTGGATCCACATTTTGAATATTACGGTATAAAATGGGATTCCTCTGTACGCAAAAATGGAGGCACTAAAACTTTCTCTTTTACTTTAGATGGCAGATATGATGTAGGTGACGTCGATTTTGGCTATAAAGCTGGAAGAAAGTTATTTCACGGAATTATTCAAGGACCCACAAATCCGTCTACAAATTCTATTTCTGGAACCGTATTTAACGATACCAATACTAATGGAATTCAAGATGGTGTAGAAGGTTTTCTTCCAAATGTTCAAATCAATTTATATGATGATGTAAATGGAAATGGTATTATTGATACTGGAGAATCAGTATCAGAAACGACAACAACTGATGGCGTAGGTGGCTACATATTTGACAATACCAGTGTTTTCAATGCTATAGTTGAAGCGGTATTACCTTCCGGCACTGCAGATTTTTCATATCAAGCAACAACGTCCTTAATAACATCACGATTTTTGACAGTTAACGACGAAATGAATGTTGATTTTGGAATTAAAAGATCACAAATAGCTTTTTATGACATTTCAGGAGTCGTTTACGATGACAATAATCAAAATGGAATGAATGACAGCGAAGCTGGCTTAAGCGCTGTTACAGTAAAAATGTACAATGATACGAACGCAAATGGGACGTTAGATGCTGGAGAATTACAAGTAGCAACGACCACAACTGATACAAATGGGGCTTATGCGTTTGCATCAGTTACATACACTCATGTTATTATTGAAGTAGTAGTGCCTGGAGACTCGTCTTCGTTTGACTATATTGCAACAACAGATATGCAAGAAGCAATTACGATGTTAAATCAAAATATCATTGATGTAAACTTCGGAATTTTTAAAGTACAGCAAGTTGATTACAACATCTTTGGAACTGTATATGATGATGATAACGAAAATGCTGCATTAGACACTCCAGAAATAGGAAGATTAGCAAACGTAACCTTAACATTATATGTTGATGACGACGCTGACGGAAGAGTTGGTAGTGATGATACAGTTATCGCTACAACAACTACAGCAGCAGACGGAACATA
>CAZHSA010000559.1:0-1993 GCA_964535135.1 uncultured Kordia sp. | reverse complement strand
TGGTGAAGATCATGTTTCAGGTGTAGAAATCACCAAAAAAGGAGAAGAACCATTTTCGTTAGAAACGGACCATTTTATTCCACTATTTGGATTGGCGCCAAAATTGGGACCTATTGCAAATTGGGGATTAGAAATTGAGAAAAACGCCATAAAGGTTGATAATACTCTTGATTATCAAACCAACATTCCAGGCATTTACGCCATTGGTGATGTAAATACGTATCCAGGAAAGCTAAAACTAATTCTTTGCGGATTCCACGAAGCAACGTTAATGTGTCAAAGCGCGTATCAACGTATATTTCCAGATAAAAAATATGTGATGAAGTATACGACGGTAAGCGGAATTGACGGTTTTGACGGTTCACGTAAAGAAGCTCCAAAAGCTGTTGTAAAAGCAATAAATTAATTACATTTGAATACACGTCATTGCGAGATTTTGCAAAAATCGTGGCAATCTGTTTCAAAAGTAGCAGATTTGTCACATTGAGCGCAGTCGAAATGCATTGATAGCACATAATTTTGTGTAGCTTTAACAACAATCATAAACCTAACATCAAAAATAGTACATCAAAATGTCAGCAGTAGACATCAACATCAAAATAAAAGACAGAGAAGGCGTAGTACACGAAATACAAGCGCCAACTGATATGGCAATGAACTTAATGGAAGTGGTACGTTCCTACGAACTTGCTCCCGAAGGAACTATTGGAATTTGCGGCGGAATGGCGATGTGTGCTTCTTGTCAATGTTATGTGCACTCTGATCATGAATTACCAGAAATGAGCGTGGATGAAGATATGATGCTTGCCGAAGCTTTTTATGTAGAAGACAACAGTCGTTTAGGTTGCCAAATTCAAATGACACCAGAAATGGAAGGTTTGGAAGTGGAATTGGCGCCGGAGAGTTAGGATTTCTTATCGGTAAAATTCATATTTGTTTTCATTTCTAAGTGGATTGATTTGTAAATCCCATATTTCACTTTTTGTCGCAAGAATATCGGTGTTAACTTTATCTATTTGACCTTGTAGCATGCGATATCCTCCAAAAGCGGTTTCTGTCGCTGAAGAATCGCCTGTTTTTATGTTAGAATCGTAATAGTTTTGTGCTAGTTTCGTTATTTCAAATTGTTCTTTTATCGTCAAAAGTTTATCTAAGTTGTGCTTAGCTTGATACAATTCTTTTTGCTGATTTGAGTCAATGGAATTGATTTGACTAACATTTACATTTTTTTGATATCGAATCAGAAGAATCTCTCTAATGCCATTTATCCATTCCTTATTTTCAATAGGATATGCTTTTTCTATAATTGAAAGTCCTAGAAGCATATTTTCCGAACTTTTATTTTCATTAATTAAATTTAGAATCAATTTGGCTCTTTCTCTGCTAATGTCTTCTTGTGATACTTTTTTGTTTAGAAGAAATTCAGGTCTTGTTATCAAAATAAATAAAATAATACCTCCAATAAAAACCGAAATACTTTTAATTATATTCGTCAACCTAGTTGCTTTAATAGACTTCAATTCTTCAACTAACTTCTGTTTATTCAATTCTTCTAATTCCATTTTTTGTGCTATTATTGAGTTATAAATATAAGAAACTTCTTCAATATTATTTTTAGTTTCAAATATTCCAAGTGATACTACAAACGTCACTTCGAGTGATTTTTCGTAATAAAATGAAGAAAAATAGTATCGAGAAGTACTTGGAAGTTAGAAATGTAAAAGTAGTTTCATCACACAAAAAACTAAAAAATAATGCGACACTGAATCAAGTTCAGTGTGTCGGTATGTAAAGAAATCTAAGTAAGCCTACGTAGTCTAAAAAAACTGCCTAAATCTTGTAACATTTCGGTAAAAATTTCGTCTAAACAAAACGATTGTTTATCCCGAAAAAAAGCACACCTAGAAAGCAATACAAATGCTTTAACACTAGCACAATCAAGTATTTCGTATCTTTGTATATCAAACAGTTCTATTATGGACAAGAAACACGC
>CAZHSA010000558.1:0-2000 GCA_964535135.1 uncultured Kordia sp. | reverse complement strand
ATTTTCTTGATCTGAAAAGTGAGATAGGTTGAGACAAAAGACTTAAAATAATTGAACAGTCTAAGTACTGAGTACTGAGCCCACTCCGAAAACCCTTTTTTAGAAGGAGCATATAATTTATTTTTTACTATAAAATCATTAGTAAAAATAGTAAATTAATACATGTTTAAAAAGAGTGAAAATATTCAAGGAAATCTATTTAGTTCGATATCGACTCATATCTCTTCTAGAAAACAGAAGTTGCTAAATGCACCAAATTCGTGGCAAAATATATTTTATAAAGAAATAATCTGCCGTTTGGATGAACAGGTATATTCTGTGTTGTTTTGTCAGGACAATGGTCGGCCGAATGCATCGATGCGAGTCTTAGTAGGAATGATGATATTAAAAGAAGGAAATGGTTGGAGCGATGAGCAACTGTTTGAAGAATGTCGTTTTAATATAAAGGTAATGATGGCTTTAGGTTATATGAATTTAGACGAAGATATACCAACAGAGTCGACCTACTATTCATTTAGGAAACTACTGGCCGTTTATAATTCAGAACATGGAGAGGATTTAGTAAAAAAGAGTTTTCATCAGATTACAAAAGAGCAAGTTAAAAGTTATAACGTTAGTGGCAGGAAAATAAGACTGGACTCGAAATTGATAAATTCAAATATCGCAATAAGTACAAGAATCGACTTAGTTTTAGAGACGGTTCGCAAGTTCATAGGGAGTTTAGATTTGTCAAAAATAAAAAGAGAATTGGGGAAAAAGAGATATAAAATGTTGGTAGAGTTACAAACAAAGTCAACGACAAATCTGACCTATAGTTTGAGCAAAGAAGAAAAGGCAAGCTTATTAAAAAAGTTTGGACACGTAATAAATACTCTATTAGCAAAATATAAAGGGGAGGCCAACTATGAGTATTTAGAAAGACTGTATAATGATCAATACAAAGTAAAGAATAAGCAAGAGGATAAAAATGATGAACATGGAGGTGATGGAGAACAAGGAAGTGGTCCAGTGCTAAAACAAGGCAAAGAATTAGACTCATCTAACCTTCAGTCGATTCATGATCCAGATGCTGCATACCGTGTAAAAGGTCATGGTCATAGCAAACAACAAGTAAATGGTTATCATGCCAATATCACGGAGACTTGCGATGAAGAGAATGAATTGAATCTAATAGTGGATGTTCAATTGGACAAGGCCAATATAAGTGAGGCAGAATTTTTATTAAACAGTATTGAGTCAACAGAGCAATTATTACAAAGTGCAAATTCATTAGAACAATCAGGTGAATTGTCCGAGGCCGAAAAAATAATCCAACGGGTGATAAGTGATGGAGGGTATGATAGTAAAGACAATAGAAAAGAAATGTCTCATCCTGATAAGCCTGATTGGACTATGGGAAAGAACAAAGGCAAACAACAACGTTTTAAAATGAATTATGATGAACAAAATAATCTACAAGTCATAGACAAAAAGTCGGGACAAAAATGTGAAGTCAACCGCAGCAAAAAAAGAGATAAGATTGTGATCAAATTCCTAAATGGAAAAACAGGAAAACAACAATATTATTGTTACACAGAAGAAGAAATAAAAGACTACATTTCGATACAAAATATTTTAAGCAGAAATACAAAAGCAGATAGAAATCTCAGAGCAAATGTTGAAGCGACAATCCATCAAGTATTCCATAGATTGTTGAAGCGAAATAAAATCAAGTATCGAGGTCAATACAAATGCAACATGTATGTGCTTAGCAGAGTCTTATGGACTAACTTTAGAAGAATTTGTAAAAATGAGGTGCAAAAAGCTGATTTTTTGGTACTCTTCTTTGTCTCTGCGATAGTATATCCTCAGACTGATAAATTTCTGATCAAAGGTCAATCGTAATTTGAAAAATTGAAAAAAGCACTGGTCCACAGGAATACAAGGTTTATGGAGTGGGCTCAGTACTTAGTACTCAGTAGAAAGTACTTAGTATTGAATTCAATTTTTGAGTAAAATTA
>CAZHSA010000557.1:0-2010 GCA_964535135.1 uncultured Kordia sp. | reverse complement strand
TAACCACTGTTAAAAGAACACCTATGCCCACTGTATTTTTTAGGTTAGGAAAAAAAAGAAAATTCGGGGTTTTCCTCTTTTATTTTTAGCGTGAACAAATATGTGAAAAAAAAAGTGAAAAAAAAATTTGAATGCTATTGAATTTCTTAAATTTTTTTCTCATGCTTGGAAACAATTTGTTTACAATTCATTAACATAGCATAATATAGATAAAAACTTTGAGAAGTCACGAAATAAAAACAAGAATTCGCTACGCAGAAACGGATCAAATGGGCGTCGTATACCACGGTAACTATGTGCAATTCATAGAAATGGGTAGAACTGAGTGGTTGCGCACCTTGGGAATCTCTTATAGAGAGATGGAAGAAATGGGCGTGATGCTTCCTGTAATTTCTATTCAGATTAATTATAAAAAGTCCGCTTATTATGACGAGGTGCTGACGGTTAAAACTACGCTTAAAAAATTGCCGTCTGTAAAGATCGAATTCGATTACACAATCATGAACGAAAGTAAGGAAATTATTACAGTCGGAAACACTGTTTTAGCCTTTATTAATATGGAGACAAAAAGACCTATGAAATGTCCTGCGTATTTGATCGAAAAATTATCGACGATTGACTTTACTAAATGATAAATCTTGTCGCAAACCTTTTCTTTTTTACATAATAATCAATTAAACTTTGTGTTCCTTTCTAAAAATAATTGAAAGTTTACAATTTTTGTAAACTTTTTATTTTCAAATAACAAACTTCGGAAACAATTTCGTATCTTTCGTTATGGTAATTGTCGAAACAGCAACAGGAAATTCTCAACCAATAGAAATTGTTCCTGTTGATACTGCAGATTATCAAACATTAACTAAAAAGCGCTACTTTTTTAATTGGAAACAAGAAAAAACCTTTGAAGTCTACAAGTTACGTACCTTAACTTCAAACGACATCTTGGGACTTATATCTTTAGAGAGAATTCCTAGTGAATGGAGAGTGCACATCCGATTGTTGACAGTTTCTGTTGAAAATTGTGGGCAACATAAAAAGTTTGATCGCATTGCAGGAAACTTGATAGCTTTCACGGCTAAAATTGCCATCTTAGCATATGCCGAGCTTGCTTGTGTTTCTTTGCGTCCGAAAACAGAAATTGCACAACACTATATAAACACCTATAAAATGACGGCAACTGGGCTTACACTCAGTATTGAAATGCCTGAAATTATAAATTTGATAAACCGATTTGATCATGACTAAAGATAAAAATTATACAGATCCAGAGTTTGGAGTTGACAGTCGTTACACATCTGAGGAACAATACCAATCAGAAGCAACTGCTTTGATGGAAGCGCGTTTGCAGCGTATGAAAGGTTTGTCAAAAAATCAAATCATTCGTGCTAAGTTGTTACAATTAAAACTAAAAATGCAGGAATTCATCAAGCAACCTGTATATGAGCAACGCAGTTATTTTTCTGAATTTTTGCAATTATATGTAGATGCTATTTATTCCAAACGCTCGATTTTCGCCAAAGACATTGGTACAACTTCTGTAAAATTAAGTCAAATTATAAACAATCATCGTGCGCCACAAGATGATTTCATTTTAAAACTTATGATTCATTCCGAGTTGATTTACAAAGATGTAAGTCCATTCCCCAAAGAACTTTGGTGTCAAGTGTATTTTCATGAAAAGGTATGCAACATGATGGCAACACAACAAGAATGGAAACCAAAGTTAGAAAAAGAAGTTGTTGTGAGTGAGCCGATTGTGAAGTATGGGAAGAAGAAATAACTCGTATGCTAAAAAAAGGTATATTTAAGTACTATTAACTTTTAAATCATACAATATGAAAAAATTTGAAAACTTAAAGAAAGAAGGATTTAACAAAGAAGTATCTTACGAAAAAACTAACCAAATCTGTGGTGGAGAATCTACGGCTACAAATGTAGGAAATACTATAGTAGACGATTTAAACGGTTTGATCCGATAAAGATGTATAAAGATGATGAATGATTTAATTC
>CAZHSA010000556.1:0-2014 GCA_964535135.1 uncultured Kordia sp. | reverse complement strand
TAGATTCTACCGATGGTTTGGCGGCAGCAGTTTGTCACTTTTACAACTCAGGTAGAGTGGAAGTTGGCAAAAGTTATTCGGGTTGGTCAAGTTTTGTGAAGCAGAATGAAAAGAGAGTAAAAAAATGAAATTAAGATTATTTTTTATAGGATTTTTAGCTGTATTCTTTGTTGCTTGTGGAGATTTAATTAGTGATGAAGAACTCGAAAAACGTTATCAAAAAGCTATAAGTTTACAAAATTGGAACGCTGCAAAAGATTTGATTGATGAATATTTAAAGCGAAAACCAAAAGATACTTTAGCATATTTCGCTAGAGCTAAAATTGCTACGAATGTTGCCCCTTTGAACGTGAAAGGTATTATTTCAGATTTGAATATTTTCATTGACCGTGCTCCAGAAAATTCATTAGCTACGTTATTTCGGTTTCAAGCGTATTTGCATGCTAATGAATTTGAAAAAGCAATGACAGACATTGAAACAATTATTGAGCGACATGGAAAAAATCCTTTTTTACTGTCGTGGAAAGGAAACTGTGCTTTTATGGCGCAAAAATTTGATATTGCTGCAAAAATGTATGAACAACGCACGCACATGTCGGGAACTTATGAAGATATTCGTGACAATTATTATTACATGATTTTCTCAAAATATTTTGGAAATAATAAAGAAGGTGCCATTTGGGATACTGCTTTTTTAGATGATCGAGGATTTCAGGCAGATTCGCTTTTGATGCAAACGCTGATGCAGGATAAGTTGAAATTTGAAGAACTAGCCAGTTTTGATTTGCCACGATTGACGATTGAAGAAATGGAAAACATGATTAAAAGTGATTGTTTTGAATTTATGTTATTTGATGAACATAAACGATTTCGAACTGATATTCTAAATGATATAGCAAGATTAGAAAGAACAGAAGATTTAGAAGCGTTACTACCACAACGAAACGAAATTTACAGTTTAAATCTATCGTATCACAATTATAAAAAACTTCCAAAAGTACTGTTTAAATTCAAAAACGTACAGATTCTAAATCTATCAGGGAATCAGTTTACGAATCCAGAAAAAACCCTACAAGAGTTAAGTCAATTGCCAAACCTGAGAATTTTATGGCTAAACAGGTGCAATATGAAAGTACTTCCAGAAAGCATTGCACTTTTAGATCAATTGTTAATGCTTGAACTGAATTGGAATAACTTTATATCACTTCCAGAAGCGATTGGAGAATTACGTCAGTTAAAATATTTAGATCTTGGGCAAAATTTAAAATTGGCATCCTTACCAGCTTCATTTCGTAATTTACAATGTTTGCAAAAATTAGATGTATCGCAAACTCGAATGAAAGATTTTCCTGCGGTTGTCGGATCTTGTTCACAATTGATAGAATTGTCTGCCAATCGTACCAAAATAGAAACACTGCCAGAAACACTTGGCAACTTAGTCAATTTGAGAAGTATCAACATGCACAATAATAAAATAAAAAAGTTACCTAACTCAATTGGAAATATGGAAACGCTTCGCACGGTTGATTTTGCTTCCAATCAATTGGAAAGTTTGCCTAAATCCTTTCAAAAACTAAATAACGTATACAATGTGTTTTTAAATGGAAATAATTTTAAAACCTTTCCCAAAGAACTAGAAGCATTACAAAGCGTGTACAATATTTATATACATAACACACCAATTTCAAACATTCCGTACTCGGTAGCAAAAAACCCAAGTTTGGAACGTTTAATCGTCAATCCAACGTATATTTCACAAAAAAATAGAGATTCACTCAAAGCTATCAAGCCAAAATTATACGTCATAACTCAAAAATAACAAAAACCAATACGCATGAGTCCAAACATAGAATTTTGTAAAACCTGTGTCAACCGATCATTTTCCTCAGCCAGCGGAATTGTATGTGGCTTGACCAATGAAAAACCAAACTTTGTTTTAAATTGTCCAAATTTTGAAAAAGATACCAAAGAAGAAAAACGAATGGCAGATCGGAAAGCAATGTTAGAAGCAGAA
>CAZHSA010000555.1:0-2020 GCA_964535135.1 uncultured Kordia sp. | reverse complement strand
TTTAAACTTTCGCAGTTTTAAGCTCTTTTTCTTTTCTCTCATCGTATGTTTTTTAAAATTGAATGTACTCAAAACTAAGAATTCATTACAAGAATCACCTATAAATCAATTGCTTGAAAACTACAATTCCGTGAATTATTGTTTTTTTCGAGTATTTTCTCTTACTTTTTTGATGAAATACGAAGGTTTTAATCCTGTCTTTTTTTGAAAAGCTCTGGAAAATCCTTCTGGATTAGAGAATCCAATTTCTTCGGCAATAGCACGAATCGTATATTTTTGATACTTAGTGTCAGTTTGTATATGATTTACTAAATAATCAATTCGTAAATCATTGATGTAGGTAGTAAAATTTTTCTCTTTATATGTGTTGACAATTTTAGACAAGTACTTTGAATTTGTATTGGCAAGTTTAGCTACATCTTTTAAGGAAATTTGATTGGTTAAAAATGCTTCTCCTTTCTCAAATGTTTCAAGAGATTGTAAAACTTCTTTCACTATAGCAGCATCAATTCCTAAGGAAATAGCTTGTGGTTTTAGATCATTTGCTGCAATTTCTTCTTTGATACTAGATTGAGAACGTGCCATTATTTCATGATAGCGTTTCTCATATATTTTTTTCAGTCTGTAATTAAAGATTAATCCGACGAGCATCAGCACACAGAATACGATACTAAAAATAGTAATCCATTTGTTCTTTTGAAGAATGTTTAAATTTTTATTTTTTAATTCTTCAATCAATTCATTTCGTTCTGCTTCATATTTTGGCGTATCATACTTTTTGAAAATATTATTAGAAAGGTATTTATAATTAGAATGAATCACTTTGTTCACCTCCAACATTTGTGTTGTGTAATGTAATTGCTGTTCTTTATTTTTTTTATCCTTTGCTTCCTCAATAAGATATACATATGCTTCTATTAGTGGTGGAAACAAATTGTTTGTAGATATAAAACTACTATCAATTTTTCTAAAGTAATGCATTGCTTTTTCCTTTTCAGTCAATGCATAATAACTTTTTCCTAAATAAAAATAAGCAATTTCTTGATCTACTTTATCTAGATGAGTATATCCTTTTTGAATACTATCAATAGAAGATCCATAATCACCCTTAATGCTAAGGTTTATTCCTTCATTTACCACAAAATGATTGTAATACTTAGAAAAACCATGCTCTTTTGCTAGTTGAATTCCTTTTTTATTGATGTCTGTACTTTTTGTAGCATTTCCAGATTCATAGTACACCGAAGATAGTTGAAACAATATATGCATGTAGGTGATAATATTATAATCTTCTTTCGCTTCAATATTTGCTAAACACTCATTAAATAGTTTTTCAGAAGCATCGTAATCGCCTAGTAATCGTTTTAAATTAGCAATATTATATTTTGCTGCAAACAAATATTTAGATGACTGGATTTTTTCAGCAAGAGAATCGGCTACCAAAAAATTATTCAACGCCTTATAATAGTTTCTATTTAAGTCATGAGTAGCTCCTTGATACATGTATAACATTGTTAAAAATTCCGATTCGTTTTCTACTTCTTTTATATTAGAAATAGCAGTTTTCAAATATTGTATTCTTTCTTTTGGATCATCGCTACTATTTGCCAGAAGGTAATAGGCTCTTCCAATAAAAAATTTTTGGGTGCTTTCTTCGGCTTTTTTAAGGTATTGTGTCACTAGTATTTTTACTTTCTCTGAAGGCAAGTTGGTGTCTTGAAGTTGTATACTGAGATTTTGAAACTCTTCTAATAAACTTTCTTTTTTCTGTGCAAAGGCAGAAGTCCCTATTATCAATAGACATATATATAGTAATAACTTTTTCATATAAAAGGAAAGTTTTCTAACAAATATAATTGAAATGCAATGTGAAACTATAAGTTTCCTTGCTAAGTTTTCATTGCTATTGCTTTGGAAGACGAACGCGAAAGTTGGGCAAATGAAAGTTCGTTTTATCCAGAATTTATTCATGTGTTGGGCTTACAGAAGTGGGATAATGAAATTGGAAACCTATATGATG
>CAZHSA010000554.1:0-2037 GCA_964535135.1 uncultured Kordia sp. | reverse complement strand
GAAGCTATTTCAGGAAAGAATGAAGTTAAAGTAAATGGTTTGTATATGATTTTAGGGTTTCCTGAAATTAGTTATGAGCGAATTTTAAATTATGAATCTAGTGTAGGACTCTCAATAGGGTTTTCTGCCGATGATAAAATTGATTATAAGTTTGGTGTAACACCATATTACCGATTTTACTTTGGCGAAAAACGGGCAGCAGGTATGTTTTTAGAAAGTAGTTTTAGTGTATTTAGTGCTGAGGCAGATAAAGGTATACGTGAAAATTTGTTGGGTTTTGGTTTGGGAATTGGAATTGGAGCAAAGTATTTGACAAAAAATGGTTGGATTGGCGAGTTTATTATTGGTGCAGGACGAAACTTTTCTCATGTTGATAGGTTGGATAATGCATATCCACGTATTGGAGTTACAATTGGAAAAAGATTTTAATTCATAGGATGTTAGTTTAAAACTGTTCAATATGAAAACTGTCAAAAAAACCGCCTTAGTCACTGGCGCAGCTTCCGGATTAGGATTTGAATTTGCTGTACTCTTAGCAAAAGACAAGTACAACTTAATTTTAGTTGATATTGATGTAGAAAAGTTAGGAATTGCCATTACGAATATTAGAACCATTGCTGATGTGCGTATTAAAATCGTTATTCAAGATTTAAGCGAACCATCGAGTAGTGAAGCCATTTTAGCTGAAATTGGGAATACAGCGATTGACGTGTTGATCAATAATGCGGGTTTTGGGCTTTTCGGGAAATTTTCCAATACAGATTGGGCATATGAATCCAGAATGTTGCAGTTGCATGTATACACAACCACGTATTTGACCAAGTTATTATTGAAACGAATGGAAGGGCGCGGAAGCGGAAAAATACTGAATGTTTCAAGTTTAGCGGCATTTCAGCCAGGACCGTTAATGTCGTTGTATTATGCCAGCAAAGCCTACATTTTGTCTTTTTCGGAAGCTATTGCCAACGAGTTGAAAGGTACAGGAATTACAGTCACTGTTTTATGTCCGGGACAAACCAATACAGCATTTCAAAAAACGGTTGCAGCAACGGCTTCTGAACCTAAAATTCAGTTCAATATGGCGTGTCCAAAAATAGTCGCGGCTTATGGTTACACAGCCATGAAACAAGGAAAAACAATTGCGATTCCAGGGCAGTTAAATCGGTTATTATCCAATATTCCAAGATTTATTCCAAGACGCTTGGTTACTAGGATTGTTAGGCGATTGCAAGAGCGCAATCGGTGATCCTTTTATTTAATAAATCATGTATAAACGAAACATTCGGTTTCACTTGTCCGTGTAGCATCTAACAAATAGTTTAATTATAAAAGAAAAAATTATGAATCGTAGTATAAAATATTCAAAAATAATATCTAAAATTTTAGTTGTGATCTTCTTGTTTCAAAGTTGTACCATATATAATTTCAAGCGTTCAACACTTGATGAAGCTGTTGAAAGTAAAAAAAGAACTAAAATAGTTTTAAAATCAGGAAAGCGATTGCGCTATAAGAAAGTTATAAAAATAGACGGGCACTATTATGGTATAAAAAAGAAAGATAGTATATCAATTCACCCAGAAATGATCCGAAAAATAAAACTAAAAAATAAAACAGCATCTATAATTTCAAATGTGCTTTTAGGAGGTTTTACTCTTATAGTAATTGGGTTGTTTACTACTGATTGGAGCAGTGTTGGAAGCGGCGTTGGAGGATCTTTATAAATAAAAAAAACGCCTCGAAATTCGAGGCGTTTTTTGCTATATGTTGTTGAAGATTATTTGTCTTCTCTTGGTTTGCGATCTTCACGTGGCTTACGATTATCTCTACCTCGGTTATCACGTCCACCACCTTTATTATCTCTTGGCGGTCTTGCTACATATCCTTCTGGTTTTGGTAAAATTGCTTTGCGCGAAACTTTTTCTTTACGTGTTTTTGGATCTGTTCCAAAATATTTCACGTCTAAAATATCGCCCATTTTTACAATATCACTCACATTGTCTGTGCGTTCCCAAGCCAATTCAGAAATGTGTAATAAAA
>CAZHSA010000553.1:0-2039 GCA_964535135.1 uncultured Kordia sp. | reverse complement strand
TTTTTGAAAAAACTATCAAAAGTATATCGCTATATCTTAGAGAGTCGGGAAGATCCTTTGATAGAATTGGAGGAAGAATTGGAGTTTGTGCAGTCTTATATTTTCCTCCAACAAGAACGCTTCAAAGGGAATTTATATGTAGATTTAAAAATTGAAGAATCCTCCAAACGACATAAAATTGTGCCACTGAGCCTTCAAATCCTTTTTGAAAATGCCATCAAACACAATATTATCTCCAAAAAGAAACCACTTACAATTGAGGTTTTGGTCAATCAACAGGGTAAGCTATTGGTTCGCAACAACCTCCAACGCAAACAACAGGTAATGCACTCTACCAAAGTAGGCTTGGAAAATATCAAAACCCGCTACCGATTGTTTACCGAGCAGACAGTTGATATCATGGAAACAGAAGAGCATTTTATGGTGGCATTGCCATTGATTGGAGGAGAGGCTAAAGGCGAAATATCTTTTAAGTTGGAGTTATGAATTTACTGGGTAAATATTTGGAAATAAGAACTTAAAATGAAAAATTGCGTGCAAAAAGTCACTTAAAAAAGTAGAAAAATGACAGCACGCAATTACAAAAAAAAAGTCGATAGCTAAATTACTAAAAAAAGCGATAAAATGCTTTATGAAAAAGGATTTAGAAGGTGTAAAAACGACTATATCGACCTTGGAAAGTTGGGATTTAAGCGAAAAATCTAAAACGAAATTAACGAAGGTATTATTCATATTGGCAATAGGAGAATTGTATGGTCACCATACATTGCATAGTATTATGGATAGCTTAGGAATTCAGAGCAACAATTATCAAAAAATATGGCAAAAATATAGCTGTCAGTCTCTCATGAAAATATTTAATGAGCATTTATCTGTTTTATTAGAAGCTCAGTTGAAGAATATAGGAAAGAAAAGCGCAAGTACTCATTCTCGTAATAATATAACTATCATAATAGATGGTAGTATATTCAAGCAATGGCTTGAAAAAGAGTTTTTTGGAAAATGGTATGCTAAATACTTTAGTGGTCAAACTCATAAGGCAGAATATGGTTTTCATTTGGTACTTATAGGATTTGGGATAGGGAAGGATTTTTATCCGTTTAGATTTCATATTCTACGTAAAGATAAAGGGGAATCTGCAAAAATGATTAGTTGTAAACTGCTGGTTAAGTGCCACTTATTTTTGAAAAGAGTTGCTAAAACTCATGGTGTGACATGGGGAAAACTTTATGTAAGTGTAGATAGTGGTTTTCGTTGTAAAGCTTTACTTTCTTATTGTGAGCAATTTGATTTAGAACCTATTATTTCATGTGTCAAATCACACAACTATATTATTGAGGGCAAAAAAGCAAAACTGAGTATTCATATTAAAAATATGTACGAATCACAAGAAAAGGCTTATCAGGAAGAATACACAAAAAAAGGAGAGACTCCTCCTGCTTTCACACTTCGAGTCAAAGCCTATTACCCCTGCATGAAAATATGGGTTATTTTGGTCTTTTTTCGTATCAATCATTCTAAAAAAGTATCTGTGGTATGGACTACAGATTTGATAGCAAAGGCTAAAACTGTTCGTAGAAGGTTTTTTCAACGAGTGAAAATAGAACAGTTTTTCAGGTTTGTCAAACATACACTCAAGATTCAACAGAGTACTTCAAAGGATTTTACAGGTTTTTTGAAAAAAGTAGCATTGTTTTTTCTGAAAGCTGTTTTGTGTCAATCCTTTCAAAAGAAATATCGAAAAATGAGAGGGACAAACAGGAAAATGGGCTTTGAACGGATTCGTAGGAATATCATATATAATGTTGAAAAGAATCCTTTGGAGCAATTAGTATTCTCAAAGACCTTTTGCATTGATTTGACCTTCTAAAATGGAATAACAAATTAATTGTCAATATTATAAGAGGAAATGTAATTTCCCCAATTTAAGGCTTTCTTCAGTTTCATGAATATCACTCATCTCACTAATAATATTTAGGTTTAGAAAAAACTACTCCCCACACTCCACTCTACCTATCCTCTCATTGATTCCCAGCTCC
>CAZHSA010000552.1:0-2040 GCA_964535135.1 uncultured Kordia sp. | reverse complement strand
ATTGAAATTATGAAAATTAAAAATAAAATATCCAGGAAATTAATTATCAATATTACTGTGATAGTTATGTTTGTTACAATGTTTACCTGCAATAGTAAAAATGGTTCTAAAAAAGAAGAATCAGTAACTACATCAAAAGTCTGTTTAGTAGATTCAATAATGAAACCTATAGATAGCTTCATTTTACAAAAAATGAAAGAAAACAAAGTTATTGGTTTAGGAGCTGCAATAATAGTAGATAAAGAATTGGTTTGGTTAAAAGGTTTTGGTTATGCAAATAAAGAAAAGCAAATTCCCTTTACTTCCAATACAGTAATGTGTATAGCATCTATTAGTAAAACATTTACTGGTACAACTATTATGAAAGCTTTAGAAGAAGGATTAGTTTCTCTAGATGAGGATATAAACACTTATTTGCCTTTTAAGGTTGTTAATCCAAATTTTCCAAATGAGAAAATAACATTAAGACATTTAGCAACACATACGTCTAGTTTAACAGATGATTACGATGTATATGATAAAACATATAATTTCAGCAATAAAGAATCCGAAGCGCTTGGAGATTTCTTAAAGAGCTACTTTACCCCAAAAGGAAAAAATTATTCAAAAAAGAATTTCCTAAATAAAAAACCTGGTACTTATAGAGATTATTCAAATATAGCAGCAGGATTAGCAGGTTATATTATTGAATTGCAAACTGGTAAAAGTTTAAATGAATATGGTAGTAACAAAATCTTTGAACCTTTAAAGATGAATAATACTTCGTGGTCCTTATCGGAAACTGATTTGAATAATCATTCCATACAATATGAGAAAGAAAAAGATTCAATTAAAATTATTCCATTGTATAGTTTAACAACATATCCAGATGGAGGTGTTAGAACTTCGGTATTAGATTTATCAAAGTTTTTTATTGCTTTATTAAATGAAGGAAAGTATAAAGAAACCAGAATATTAAAACAGAAAATAGCAAAAGAAATGTTGAGGTTTCAATTTACAGAATCCAACAAACCAGAAAACGTAAATTTAAAAGAACCAAATAAGAATTCCGGAATCTTTTGGGCTACTAAAAGAGACGTAGCATTAATGGGGCATGGTGGTAGCGATTTTGGTGTTAGTACAGATATGTTTTGTGATATAAATAAAGAAGTTGGCATAATAGTATTTAGTAATACTGGAGAAGCGGACACATATGATATCTACAATGAATTATGGAAGTATGGCAAGTTGATTAGAAAAACCATGAACTAATCGCCAGCACCTAACAACGTGTATAGTTAATTGCTGCGCTAGTGTTTAAGCGAAGGATCTTTTCCTACAATTCACTATATTGTATAACGGAAAAATAATCGCGTACTTGACCGCAACAAACCATACACGAACACGTTGTGCACAATGATGACAAACTTTATGAAAAGAATATTTTTTGGAATTCTGATTACAGTAATATTCGCTAGTTGTGAAAAAGAAAATAAGTTTGTTGATTGGACTGAAAAGGAAAAAAGTCAATATGAAAAGCTGACTGAACTAGCTGAATATGTTAACGGAAAAGAAAAATCAGAAATTTCTAAAGATTTACTTTTTGAAAAATATATTGAATTTGATTATGTGCTGAATGACACTTCTGCTACTCGAAAAGAAAACAGAATTCAAACCTTCGACACTTTATTCTATTATTTCAGGAAACCTATCGACAGCATCGGAATTAAAAATCTTGACGCAAAACCAGTTCGTTTTTTTAAGGAACACCAAATATATGAACCATTCAAAAAGCAATTAGCGGAAATCGAACCAAACGTATTTGCTTATTATGAAAAAAGTAAGCCCGAAAATCCAAAAGGTGTTTTGTGGTTTGACCAAGAATCGAATAAAATGATTGCGTGGATTTTACTAAATCAAGGTGGAACTCGATATTTTCTATCATTTAATCTAATGTAAATCACAGTGCACAACAACGTGTATAGCTCATTGCTTAGGAATTTCCTACTCGGAAATTCTTGCGCAATTTGCTATCTTGTTTCCTTAATCGGAAAATCATAC
>CAZHSA010000551.1:0-2058 GCA_964535135.1 uncultured Kordia sp. | reverse complement strand
AAACCAAAAGTTTGAGTTTTGTGAAGAAAATAAAGAACAAGAGCGACAGCTCGTGATTTTTTATTTGCAGGAGTGAATTGCAAAGGATCACAAAAGTAATCCTGCCGAGGTCACAAATAAATGAAAAACAAACCTCCGAGAAAATAAAAACTGTAAAGCCCTAAAAAAGGAATACTCACATATACTCACCTAAAACAAGTAGTTCAGCAAAGAACTCACACATTTCAGAAAGGAAGTCCTTCACTTTTTATAATTTATAGTACTTTTATTGAAACTTTTTCACTTGCGACAGGTACTATTTGCGATATATTTTTTCTTTACATCTTTAGCCATTTGGGCGCAAGAGCCTGTCAGCATACACTTAACAGAAGCAAATGGTTTGCCCGATATTGAATTTTATGACAGTATCGAAGATGCAGAAGGCTATATATGGCTTGCAGGAAACAAAGGTTTATTTCGATATGATGGTAAAGAATATATTACCTATTCGCACCCTGAAAAACGAGGCCGTTCCTTTTTTAATTTAAAATTAGACGCCAAAGGACGCTTGTGGTTTAATAATATTGCAGGACAGTTTTTTTACATAGAAAATAACAAAATTGTACTGTTTACAGATGTGCAAAATCGACTCAATGGCATATTGGCAGATTATACAATTCATGAAAAACATCTTTTAATACGTGTACAAAGAGCTACAATATGGATTGATCTCACAACCAAAGAAATCGTCAATACAACACCAAATGTCGAAGGGACAAATATTGGTTACGTAACGAATGACCGGTACTATTACTTATCAACAAATAACGAATTACGATACCAAGATATTTATACGAAAGAAATTCATGAAGCCTTACAAACACAACTAAATCCAACAAAACAATATCCAGGATTTACAAGTTTTTACAAAGTATCTGATGGACATTTATTACTTTTTCAATCCAAAATAGGCGATCAAAACAGTCTGTATCATATACAAAATGAAAGCATCACCACATTGCAATTACCAGACGAACTCAGTAAAATACAAACGCAAGTCGTACAAGAATTTGATCAACTCTTCTATTTTGCAACAATGAATGGAGTTTTTGTAACGAAACGCTCAGGAAATCAACTCAAAATTATTGCACACTATTTACAATCGTATGCAACGACAGAAATTACAAAAGATTTTCAGCAAAACTTATGGATTCCAACGTTAAACAATGGTGTTTTTGTCATTCCAAACGAAAGTTTAAAAACCATATCAAACACACAGAAAAATATTGCTACGCTCGAAAAAAAGACTGACTCTACCTATTTTATAGGCAATACAAGAGGAAATGTACAACTGGTTAACCTAAAAGGAAATGTCAAAGAAACTTATAACTTTAATGACAAATCTAACATTCGAACGCTCAATTACAATCCCGCAACAAAAATTCTTCATTACAATTCCGACAAGCAAATTTTAAGATATCATACGGAACATAAAACGAGCAATCGGATTCAAAAATTAAAAGCTGCAAAGTCAATTTCGCATATAAAAGACGATCAATACTTACAGAGTTATTCTCATGGAACATTCTATGGAAATGATGAAAAATCACAAGAGATTAATGGAAAAAGAGCGTATAAATCCATTTATTCCAAACAAAAGAACAAAACCTATATCGCCAATATTGATGGTTTATTATTGTACGATTCGCTCTTTAATTTTCAAAAGGCAATTCTACACAAAAACAAACCTATTTTTTGTTTTGATATTGACGAAAGTTCCGATGGAACAATTTGGGCAGCAACTTACGACAATGGCGTTTTAGGAATTAAAAATGATGCAGTTATTGCAGTACTAACGACCGAAAACGGATTGGCCTCAAAATCGATCAACAAGATAAAAACAGACGACAAAAACCTTTGGATTGTCACAGATAATGGATTGCAATACTACACAAGCGATACGCAAAAATTTCAAACCATTAACAAACGTGATGGCTTGCTTTCATACAACATCAACACTATTGAAATCTTTGGAAATGAAGTCATTTTTAGCTCTAATATTGGACTGTTTTGTTTTGA
>CAZHSA010000550.1:0-2059 GCA_964535135.1 uncultured Kordia sp. | reverse complement strand
GTAGATTGGCAAGCCGTTACAAAGAAAAGGCCAATGCCGAGGAGGTATAGAATAGATTTTTTATTCATTTTAGGTGTTAATTTCGTGTTGTAGAGTATTAGGTGTCTATTCGTCCCAATATCTATAGAATTCGTTAATTTAAAAAATGGATGGGGCTAATACTTTGAAAAGTAAATTTATTTGATCAAAACTTTTAAAACCCGAAGTTGTTTAAAAATGATTTGTTTGATTTCTGATTAAAATGAGAGAAAACGCTAAATGATGTAAGCTCATCCAATTCTGTGCTTTTGTTTCAAATCGTACTAGAAGGGCTTTAAAAGCATCAATCCAAGCATTTGTCCTTTCTACAGAAAATCGTTCTTTATAAAGTAAATCATCCAAAAGAGGTTGATTATCCGTGTTTTTCGAATTCCGTTTATTGAAATCAATATTGGCAATAATTCCTTTTTCTAGACATGTTTTCCTAAAGCCTTCACTATCAAATCCTGCGTCTGCATTTAAAAACAATCCGTTTGATGATATTTGAGATCGCTCTAAATCTTCGATCATTTTAGTGAAGAAAATATCGATGTCAAAAAGGTCATTATGATTGCCATCAATAGGATCAGACATAGCCAATGGGATACCTTGCTTGTCGGTTAAAAATAAAGCGTTAGTAGTCTTACATTTTTTACGTCTTTGATAAGCTACCGCTTCTCCACCTCTTTTGGCAGGAGTGTGAGAACCATCAAGTTGAACAGAAGACATATCCAGTTTTGTTTTTTCAAGGGAAAGTAATTTTATCCAAAGCTGTTTCCAAGAGCCATCATTTGACCATTTATTAAAGTGATAATAAACTGAATTCCAATTGATTAATATTCTACTACAAAAAGCTGCAATGGGTAATTCGCGCCATTGACAACCACTTTTGAGGCGATAAATAATCATTTTTACGATTCGCCATAAAGGCACTTTAAGTTTCCTCCCTAAGTTGGATTGACTCAAATGTGGAAGTAAATTTTTTGTAATGAATTTTTTAGATAATTTTACATACATGTTGCAGAGGCTTTAGAGTGTTAGTTGTGGTAACCAACAATTTACTGCTTTTGCAACATTTTATATCTCCTCTCTTTTGAGGTGACTTTTTAAACAACTTCATTGGTTTAAAATGATTTTCATTATTTGTAATCAATGTTAAATTGTTCTTTAATGCAATTCCTGCAATTAATAAATCTGGACTGCCAATAGTAATTCCTTTTCTTCTTAGTCTACCATATTCTTTAGCCGAAATTGCTATTGATTCTTTGTCAATGTTATGGACATTACAATTTGAAACGAGTTCTTTAAAGTCTTTAATTTGTCTTGATGCTTTTTTATATTCTAAGCCACCAAGCACCTCAAAATAAGTTATCGTGGAGATATTTAAGGTTGGATAGGTTTTTAGATATTCAACTACTTTTTCTATTACGTCTTGATTTCCTTTTAAATAGTAAGATAGGATATCAGTATCAATGAGTGCTTCTTTCATTTATCTAGTTGATCATACGATTATCTTTCGATCTATTCTTGTGCAAGTTAACTGTTAAATCAGAATAAAAATCTTCATCTAATTTATTCCATTTTCCTGCAAATGATAATAGTGTTTCTTTTTGATCAGTTATCTCCTCAATTTGTTGAATATATTTCAAGATTTCCTCAAGTTTGGACTCAGGAATTTTATCCATCTTATTCATTATTTCTTGCAATAAACGAGTTCTAACTGTCATCTTTTTTCTATTTTATTACAATATACAAATTATAACACATTTTTGATAGTATGAGTTTCACTCTCAGTCTATTTTGATGTTAAATCATTGATAATCAGCTTTTTATTTTTTGGGAGGGGTTTATTTTTAGGCTCATTTTTTAGACTGCTTACGTGAATTAATTATTTGCTATTTAATATCGATTCTAAAATAATAAAATCTAGATAATGTTTTTTATCCATCTAGATTAAACTCGTGCCATTTTTCGCCTAATGACCTGCAACGTTTCGTGTAGCTGCAGTAGTCTGGCGGCGCGTTTGATTTGTGCGTTGGCT
>CAZHSA010000549.1:0-2061 GCA_964535135.1 uncultured Kordia sp. | reverse complement strand
TTTCATACCAAATACAATTCTAGTGAATTTAAACGGATACACAAGATATCTGTATATCAGCACAATGACTGGAAAAGTGGTAACGAGTAAAAGAAGCAGTTTCCAAGCGATTGCCATGTCCCATTGTACGATGTAATAGGCAAAAACAACGATGACTGTTTGATGCAAAATGTAAAATGGATAGATGGCTTCATTTAGTTTTTGTACGAGTACTCTTTTTTTGTTGAACCAAACTTGTCCGTAACCTAAAAGTGTAATTACAAAACTCCAACCGACCAAACAACACACTAAATACCAAAGCATCCAACCTTGTGTGTTTGTCAAATACGGCGCTAACCATTCGCCAGGCACAAAGTAATATGCATAAAAAACGACCGAACTTATGAGAAATAGCAGAAAGTTGAGTTTTCGATACTGCTTTAAATGATTCCAAGTCGATTCTGCGGAAGCGAACAACATACCCAACACAAAGAAAAATCCATAAAAGAAGGTAGAGGAGAAGTTGAAAAGGTCTTTGTCATAGCTTGGATAGTATTGTTTTAAGATGATAAAACATACACTTAGCGGAATCACCAAGGCGAACAAACCGAAGCGTTTTTCCGTAAAACGCTCAAAAAAGCTTACAAAGGTCATAGATTTTGCAGATTTTAAGAATAAAATCAATGGAATGGTACAGATAGACATCCAAAATAGGTTGCCAATAAACCACAAATGATTGATTTCAAAATCGGCATTGGTGTAAATTTCCCAATAGGAAGTGTATGTTTCACGATTTTCAAAGAATGTTTGTGGCGGCACAATGAGCAACACACCAAAAATAAGCGGAATAATGAGTCGCACCGAACGTTCTTTTACAAATTGTATCCACGTGCGTTTGGAAAAGGCGAAAATGGTGCCTGTGCCCGAAATTAGGAATAGTAATGGCAAGCGAAATTGCTCAAAAAACACCATCATATCATCCAATAATTTGCTTGATGTTTTATTCATGATGTGAAAATCATCGCCATTAAACGGCATACCAATATGATGAAAATATACCGCTAAAATAGCAATGACACGAAGCCAATCTAAATCATATCTGCGAGTTTTGGTATTCATAAACATTCGTTTTTTTGATATGACAAACCTACGCAAGATTTTACTACGATTCTTTTAAAAGTGACTGTTTGCAAGCGATTGTGACGAAATACACGTTTCGAATAACGATTATTGTTTTAAAAAATACGCATCAAACTCTTTCAATTTTGAACGTGAAACTGGAACCGTCTCGGAGTAGTTTTGAAGCGATAATTGATAGCCTTGCGCATTTCCTTTGCAGGAAGTTATTTTGTCTAAGTTAACCAAGTAGGAGCGATGCGATTTGTAAATGTTTGGAAATTCGTGCATCCGTGTTTCTAACTCTTTTAGCGTGATGCGCACCAATGCTTTTGTGACTTGTTGTGTGTCATTCAAAAAGATTTCGGTGTAATTACTTTCTACTTTGGCAAAAAGAAAATCTTGCACATCAAATTGTAGGTGTTCATTGCCAGCTGTTATGTTTACAATTTGTGGTTGCAGCGTTGCTTCTTGCGTTGAAAATGAAAGTTTTTTTAGATTTTTAGTATGTTTTTGAATCAGTCGTTGCAAGTTTAACGGAAGAATGATCGCTAATAATAAAACACCAACCAACACCGAATTTCGAATTTCTTCATAAAAGTAGCGAAACGACCAATTGTTTGGATTATCATAGATGATATCACGCACTAAAAAGCTTCCGATACCAATCAAAATCAACACAATACTCAGATGCAGCATTTCTTTTCCAATCGTCCAACGCGCATCGTCTTTTACACGCCAATTTAAGATATAGAAGTATCCAAACGCAATAGGAACAGGCAAAACCGCATGCACGACTAGAATCCAAATATGTGGTATTTTATGTTCGGCAGTGTTGACTTCAAACGGTTCAAACGCATAGGAAAATATAAAACTTGCTACCGCAATGATTCCTAAAATACTTAGTATAAGTTGTTGATTTCTATAAAGAAACGGATACGGTTCGCGAAGGTAGTTTGTGATTTT
>CAZHSA010000548.1:0-2064 GCA_964535135.1 uncultured Kordia sp. | reverse complement strand
GCTCTAATAACGAAGTGGTCTAAGAGCAAAGCAAGTCTAAAAAACCTACCAACTTCCACCAGCGCCACCACCGCTAAATCCGCCGCCTCCGAAACCGCCACCAAATCCGCCGCCTCCAAATCCGCCTCCGCCACTGCTTCCGCTTCCAAAGGAGCCTTTTCCTAGATTACTCAAAATAATGATGTCGAGTAAATCATTTCCAGTGCCTCTTCGTCTGCCGCCACCGCGATTGTTGCCGCCGCCATTTCGTTTATTATTGGCTAAAATAGACACCAACACTATAAAAAATATGATCAAAAAGAATACAACACCTACTGGCGTTCCTTTTGAAGAGCGTTTTCGTTCGCCTGTAAATTCTCCAGTTAGGACTTCAATAATACTGTCTACACCAGCGTTTAATCCGCCATAATAATCGCCACGTTTAAAATAAGGAATGATTCTATTTCGTGTAATTTGTCCCACAATTCCTGCGGTCAATTCATTTTCGGCACCGTAGCCAGGAGAAATCCAAATTTTGCGATCTCCCGTAGACAAGACAATCATGACTCCGTTGTCTTTTCCTTTTTGTCCAACGCCCCATTTGTGTCCCCATTCTGGCGTAAGCATGCCAATACTTTCTCCTTTCAAGCTTTCAATAATGGCAATCACAATTTGGGTAGAAGTCGTATCCGAATACTTTATAATTTTATTTTCAAGCGTAGCTTTCTCTTGGCGTGAAAGTAAATTTGCATAATCGTAAATGGCGTCCGGATTTGCTTTTGTAGGTTTTGGTGGAATGTCAAATTGACCATACGAAATGTTCAAAAATAGCAAACCGATCAAACAGAAAAAGTTGCGTAAATACCTGTTGTGTAGTGTTTGTCGCATTAGCCTTTAGAAATTTCGTTGGAGAGTTCGTTTTCGTCATTCACATCCCAAGGAAAATGTGCTTCCAGTTCTTTTCCAGCTTTCAATATTCCTTGAATCAGTCCTTGTGTAAAATTTCCATGCTGAAATTGTTCGCGAATTGCGTCGCGCGTTGAATTCCAAAAATCTTTTGGAACGACATTATTAATGCCTTCATCACCATAAATGACAAACTTTTTATCGCGAACTGCGACATAAATTAGCACGCCATTTCGGAGTTTGGTATTGTCCATTTTAAGTAGATGAAATACTTCTAGCGCACGATCAAAAGGATCAATATTTGCATGATCTTCGATGTGAATTCTGATTTCTCCAGAAGTATTTCGTTCTGCTGTTCGGATGGCAGCAATGATTTCTTGTTCTTCCTCGGCGGAAAGGAAATCTTCTACTTTAGACATATTTTGTGTGTGTATTGAGAATTAATTACTAAAATCAAATTCAACATCTGGAGCATTCTCAGAACCTGCAGCAGCTTTGAAGCGTGCCATATCTTTAAATCCAAACATGCCTGCAAACATATTATTTGGGAATGTTTTGATGGTTTTGTTGAAATTATTTACAGCCGTGTTAAAACGGTTTCTAGAGGTTCGTACGGAGTTTTCCGTGCTCGCCAATTCATCTTGAAGTTTCAAGAAATTCTGATTGGCTTTCAAATCAGGATAGCGTTCTACAGTAACTAAAAGTCTTGACAATGCGCCAGACAAACCATCTTGCGCTTGTTGAAACTTAGCCATGTTTTCAGGTGTTAAGTCATCTACATTAATTTGAGTTGAGGTCGCTTTTGCTCTTGCGTTGATTACAGCTTCTAAAGTAGATTTTTCAAAATCGGCAGCACCTTTTACAGTGTTTACTAAATTTTTAATCAAATCACTTCTTCGTTGATATTCACTTTCAACATTAGACCAAGCTGTTTTAGCATCTTCGCTTAGTCCTACCATTCCATTGTATTTCGTGTACGTGAAAATAGCAATCACTACAAGGACAACTGTAATGATAATCGATTTTTTACTCATAATTATTCGGGTTTATGTAATTGTTAGTATTGTGTTAGGTGTATGTGTTATAGGTTATCTTTAATTTTTACAAGCTCAGCTCGTATCTGTTGTAATTTACGAATAATCTCAAAATTGGAAAGTGTTTTTTTCTTTTCTTCTTTTA
>CAZHSA010000547.1:0-2083 GCA_964535135.1 uncultured Kordia sp. | reverse complement strand
TTATTTTGCTGATAATAAAAGGCAGACCTACAATATGAGGAGCAGAATTTTTTTCCTACTCTTCCTTCAATTTTTTCTTTACAATACGTACAATTTCGTTCCATAACATCTCTTTCTAAGATAATGTCTTCAAAACCAAAAATGTTACCTCTTCATCGAATTAAACGTTTAATAAACGTTTAATTAAACGCTTAGTTTTGCAGTTAAGGATATTATAAAACATATTTGGAATACATGAAAGATATTACTAAACATATTACGCTGAAACATTTATTGATTGAAGAACAGAAAATGATAGGACTACAGTTTTATCCTGATAAAGTGATACAAGCATTGATCAAAGAATTACCGAATCCCAAGTGGAGCAAAGCATATGGAATGGCGTATCTAAGAAATACTAAGAAAAATTTAGATTTAATTTTTAAAAAGTTTGAAGGGATTGCACGGATCAACTGCAGCTATTTTTATAGAGAAAAAGTGATTAAAAACAATGCATTACCAGATATTGAGTGGTATCGAAAACGATCTAATACTACTTCTTTTAAGTATGTACCCGAAGCATACTTATTAAAACTAGAGCTAAAACGTTATTCGGTAAGTACTTGCAAAACCTATATTTCGCAATTCGAAAAGTTCATAAACACCTATCCCGACAAAGAAATCATTCAGCTATCTGAAGATGAGGTACGACTTTATCTACAATCCTTGGTACAGAGTCATAAATCCAATAGTTATGTAAATCAAGCTATCAATAGTATTAAATTTTATTATGAGGTTGTTATGGGAATGCCGAATCGATTTTACAGTATTGAGCGACCCCGAAAATCAACCCGATTACCGGATATACTGGCTAAAGATGATATTATAAAAATGATTGATGCTACTACAAATCTAAAGCACAAATGTATTATTAGTCTATTGTATTCTTCGGGACTGCGCAGAAGTGAGTTATTGCATCTAAAACCAGAGGACATTGATAGTAAACGAATGCTCATAAAAATAAAACAAGCTAAAGGAAATCATGATAGATACACGCTATTAAATAGGCGGGTATTAATGCTTTTGAGAGACTATTATAAAGCTTATCAACCCAAAGCATATTTATTCGAAGGCCCAAGTATCGGAAGCCCATATAGTTCATCAAGTGTGTTAAAAATAGTAAAAGAAGCAGCTTTAAGAGCTAAAATCATAAAAAAAGTATCTCCCCATATGCTTAGGCATAGTTTTGCCACGCACCTTTTAGAAGAAGGAACCGATTTACGATATATTCAGGCGTTATTGGGGCACAAATCATCAAAAACGACAGAAATCTACACTCATGTTGCGATAAAAACTTATAAAGGCATAAAAGATTTATTACTTTAGCTCATTACAAAATAGATATATAGTTACCTTTAGTAACTATATTCAATTGTTGTAGAGCATACCGAAAAAAAAGATATTGGAAAGTTATTATACATATTATGATATTGCCGAAAAACTAAATATTGGAGTTGACACGGTACGGAGACACGTAAATAAAGTAAAAAAAGAACTGGAATTGAATCCTGTAAAGCAAAAAACAGTTTCTAGCAAAGGTTCTTTAGTTAATTGCTTGTCAACTGATGACACTAATACTTTCATCAATTATTTCGAAACCAAAGAAGAAAGTAGTGGTAAAAATGACCTTTTAACAACAAGTAGATATGGCTTCTTTTATATTATTCAGCTGATTCCTGAATTTAACCCAAACAGAGTGAAAATCGGATTTGCTGATAATGTTGAAAAAAGGTTAAAAGAGCACCAAACAGCCTCCCCCACCGCCAAACTAGTTGGTAAATGGAACTGTAAAAGAGCTTGGGATCAGTGTGTAATGGACTCAATTACTCGAGAGAATTGTAAATTAGTTTTAAACGAAGTTTACGAAGGAGATTTATCCGAATTTATAAAAAGAACTGATGATTTTTTTGCGAATATGCCTAAACCAGAAAACAGAGTCATTCTTTCGGAATATTCACCTATGAAAAAAAAGTAGTACGCTCTACAACACTATATATAGCAAATTGGGCGATTAGTGTTTAATCAAAAGGTTGCTATCTATTTT
>CAZHSA010000546.1:0-2103 GCA_964535135.1 uncultured Kordia sp. | reverse complement strand
GATCCAACACAACCAGGGCCAGGAGTATGGCACTATACACAAATCATCAAAGTATTGGATGCAGATGCACCAGTAATTGATTGCCCAGGTAATCAAGATTTCTGTGATTTGACAGATGGTTGTGAAGGTCAAGCTGACTTAACAATCACTGCAACAGATGCTTGTTCTCTAGAAGAAGCGTTAGAATACATTCAAAAAGATGAATATGTAGAAGTAACGCCAAACTTTTTACGCTTACGAAAAGTATTCCTAACAGAAGTAGAAAGAAAGCGTAACAAAACAATCTAAAAAATCAAATTCATATTATAAAAAAGGTTTCATTGGTACGCAGTGAAACCTTTTTTGATTTTTGATATACGATTTTAGATTCTTAATCAAACACCTAACACCTAAAAAAATGGACATACTAGGAATCACAGGAACAGAAATTATAGGATATTTAGCATCACTTGCCGTATTGGTTTCTTTCACAATGAAAGACTTAAAAAACCTGCGAATGATCAACGGAATTGGCTGTTTACTTTTTGTATTATACGGGTACTTAATGCCCACATTGCGCGTAGGTTTGCCAATCATTATTACAAACATGGCGATCTTAGGAATCAATATATATCATTTGACAAGATCGAAAGCATAAAAAAGAAGTAGTTACAAGAGATCATTTTTTGTAATACTCGATTTATGTTGTGTAATCATTGCCAAAAAGTAAATTTTTATATCTTTACTGAAAGTTCAAACTATGCAATTTCTTTACTTTGATGCTGGCCTTGGCGCCATGATTGCACAGGCTGCAGTCGCTGTTGCCGCGGGCGTATTATTATTCTATAAAAGTATCAAATACAAAATCAGAACCATCTTAGGCTTACAAAAAGATACTTCGGAAGAAGTTTTTGATGATATTGACTTGAATGATGAAACACTAGAAAAATCATCGAAAGATGACAAATAATGCACAGCATGCTTCATCCTACCGCGATCCTAGCGGATATATATATGTTGAAAAGGATGTGATCAAACGAATTATATTTCCAAGTTATTTTCCACAATACGAAGCACTAAAAACTTCTGAATTTTTTCAAAAAGCATTTCAGCATAAGTTGTTGATTCCGCATACAGAAATTGAACATGCCAATTCACATATTTGTATTCAACCTGAGCAAATTCCGTTTATTACCTATCCGTACGAATGGAGTTTTCAGCAATACAAAGAAGCAGCGTTACACACGTTGAAACTGCAAAAATATGCGCTGCAACATAACTTTTCACTCAAAGATGCAACGGCGTATAACATTGCTTTTCATAAAGGAAGCGCGATTTTTATTGATACACTTTCGCTAGATTTTTACAAAGAAAACACACCTTGGCGTGCGTACAAACAATTCATAACGCACTTTTTAGGACCGTTAGTTGTTGCAAAATATCACGGTGCCGAATTCCTCAAAACGATGTCGAACTTCATTGATGGAATTCCGCTAAAAATGATCGCTTCGTTGTTGCCTGGGAAAACAAAATTAAATCCGTTTTTATATACAAACATTCACTTGCTGGCAAAATTTGAAAACAAGCATCAGGACTCAACTGTGGCGGAAAGTAAAGAAGCAACATTGTCAAAAAAAGGCTTGTTCAACATTATTGATAGTTTGTATACTTACATTAAAAAATTAAAGCTCTCATCACAGTCAGAATGGGGGAATTACTATCAGAAAACAAATTATTCGGATACTGCTTTTCAGCAAAAATCAACCATTATCAACGATTGGATTCAAGAATTAAATGCTACAACAGTTATTGATGTTGGTGGAAACGACGGAACTTTTGTGCGCGAAATTCAACGTAATATTGAACTCGCGTTGGTAGGCGATATTGACAACAATGCTGTTGATCAAAATCAGTATGCAGTCAAAAAAAACAAAGAGCAAAATATGTTGCCTTTTGTGATTGATTTATTGAATCCTGCCGCAGCAATCGGTTTCCAAAATACGGAACGTTCTTCGTTCATCGAACGTGTAAAAGCGTTTCAGCCCGAAGCAACATTGGCGCTCGCGTTAATTCATCACATATCGTTGACAGGAAATGTGCCGTTTGCGAATTCTGCAGCATTCT
>CAZHSA010000545.1:0-2107 GCA_964535135.1 uncultured Kordia sp. | reverse complement strand
GAAGTGAAGCTGCCGTAACCATTGCTGGTATGGGCGGATTCAATGCTATGCACGCCATGTCAACACGAAACGATGATCCACAAACAGCTTCTAGACCTTTTGATGCTAACCGTGATGGTTTTGTATTAGGAGAAGGTGCTGGTGCTATCATTCTTGAAGAGTATGAGCATGCGAAAGCTAGAGGCGCAAAAATATATGCTGAAGTCATTGGTGGCGGATTGTCATCGGATGCGTATCACATGACTGCTCCACATCCAGATGGAATTGGAGTGATCGCCGTAATGCGAAACTGTCTGGAAAATGCAGGAATGCAACCAGAAGAAGTAGATCACATTAATACGCACGGAACATCAACTCCATTAGGTGATGTAGCAGAACTAAAAGCAATTTCCGAAGTATTTGGAAGTCACGCTAAAAACATAAATATCAATTCTACCAAGTCCATGACAGGACATTTATTAGGAGCAGCAGGCGCCATTGAAGCAATTGCGTCCATTCTTGCCATTGAGCATGGAATTGTGCCACCAACGATAAATCATTCTACAGTAGATGAAAATATTGATCCGAGTTTAAACTTAACACTAAACAAACCCCAAGAGCGAGACGTAAAAGTTGCCATGAGTAACACCTTTGGTTTTGGCGGGCACAATGCTTGTGTATTGTTTAAAAAGTTAGATTAGCCAATGAATTTCGTTCGCAAAATATTAAACTCCCGATCTGAACAAGATGGGGCTTTTTTTGCTGAACTTGAAGATATCCTCGGATTTAAAACCAAAAAAAAGAAAATATATAAGAAAGCTTTTACGCATCGTTCCATGAACCAGAAAGACTCGAAAGGGAATTCTGTAAACTATGAACGATTAGAGTTTTTAGGAGATGCGATGTTGAGCAGCGTTATTTCTGCCTATCTTTTCAACGAAGTTCCATCGGGAAATGAAGGCTATTTAACCAAAATGCGCTCCAAAATTGTGAGTCGCGAGCATTTGAATGAATTAGGTCGTGATTTAAAATTGATTGATTTGGTTCGATCTCGCATACCGAAAGATAATTTTGGTGAAAACATTCACGGAAACTTATTTGAAGCCTTAATTGGCGCTATTTTCTTGGATAAAGGCTATAAATACTGTGAAAAGTTTATTCAACTCCGTGTCATTTCTCCATATGTGGATATTGAGCGACTCGAAGGAAAAGTAATCAGCTATAAAAGTTTGCTTATTGAATGGTGTCAAAAAGAAAAGAAAAACTTCAAATACGACGTGTACGAAGACACCGGAAATGACGAATTGAAACATTTTGCAGTCAAACTATTTATTGACAATCGCGTTGCGGGAAAAGCGCGTGCTACTTCCAAAAAGAAAGCAGAAGAAAAAGCATCAAAACGTGCATTTTTTGCCTTTCAGAAACAAATTACTTCCTAAAATAAAACACGGATTCTTCACTTTTATTCCAAAATTCTAAATTACAAAGGAGTGTTTTTACGATTTCAAAAAAAGAATTGATTAGCGATAACGTTTTCGTTGCGAAATCTTTACAAACATTACCAAAAATTAACCTTTATGTACTCATTAAATCATATATTTACGATTGTTAATTATAAGATTTATGGCAATTCATAAACTCTTTGAGGATGATTTTGAAGAAGATAATTACACGCTGATAGCAATTCATTGTTCGGCAGAAGATTATCGATTAGCATATTTATTGAACAATAATCTCAACCTAAAATTAGCACGAAAACGGGAAGATTTAGATTATAATTATATGGAAGCTTCTTTCTCGATTTATGAATGGAATGATGAAAAAAACTTTGTGACTTGGAATTTGGTGGCTAATACAAGCCGAAAAGAAGTAGAACAAGTAGCAAGTGCAGGATCATTGTTTTCGAATCAACAAGGAAAAAGAACGGTTTCCAAATTTCTAATTCCCGAACAAAAAAAGGTTGATTATTTTGTGAAAATATCAAGCGAAAATCAGGTGAAATCCCCTAAAATTATACTATCTAAAATAAATGCCGTAGCAGAAGTAATTACCGCATATATTTTAGATGCAAATCAACTAAAATCTAAAAACAATTTAATTTTTGAGTAATGCCAAAAAGAAAAAAGAC
>CAZHSA010000544.1:0-2129 GCA_964535135.1 uncultured Kordia sp. | reverse complement strand
GGATTCAAAATCCAGTTCTTTCGGGAGTGTGGGTTCGATTCCCACCTCGAGTACTTCAAATTGAATCCCAGCAGTGATGTTGGGATTTTTTGTTTTTATATCACAGGCTTTTAAATAGTATTCATTTATTAAAAATCGTATATTCTGTACTATTTCTTTTCCCTTTTTACTTTAGTCTTATATTAATTTTTAAATCATTTAGATATGAAAAAAGGAAAGCTTAAAACATTAAAGCTTAACAAAAGGCTATTTCTAGTTTCAAGCTACGCAAATTGAGTGGAGCTGGAATAAAAAGATCAGAACGTCTTCAAGGAGATTGTAATTATTCAAGAGCTCATCCGAATCATCCAGACGATGGCGGGTATTGTATTGGTCCAAATATCACCGTAAATGGAACAAGGCCTACGGACGCAAATATGTAGATACCTAAATGTAACACATACATAGGAAAAAAGCATCTGTAGCTTCTCCTTATTTTAACTCTCACACGAGTCTTTAAATGTTAATTACGGGATTCCCGTAAGTAGTTGATTTTCTGTATTTGTATTTTTATTATTATTAATTTTAAATCATTAAATCATGAAAAAGAAGAATCTTAAAACTTTAAAATTGAACAAAAATTCTATCTCAAATTTTATGTCTCTTAAACTGGCTGGTGGAAGTCGAGGGTGTTCTGTTGGATGCTCACTAGCAGGAGGATGCGGTACTGAACAGCCAGTGCCTACTACAAGGTCTCAATGCTGTTATAAATAGTCCTTTGTTAATTGCGAACTTCGGTTCGCTTTTCTTTTTTTCGCATTCATTAAAACCTGAATTGTATTTCTAGTTTTTTGATATAGTTTTCTCAATTCTATTTTCTAAGATGTATCCAAGAAATAAGAATTGACATTTAAAAACTCATTTACCTACCTCAAGTCCTCATACAAAAGTTCGATTTTAGGTTCGTTAGGTGTACTAGAATTGAAAAATCGCCAGCAGCAATGTTGGGATTTTTTGTTTCTACAAACTACACTTTGATTTGATGTTTTATAAAGCATCAAGTGCTTTCCTTTTTGTCACCTGCTTTTTGTTGTTACTTGTCATCATGTATAATCTTAAAAATAATGTATGATGAAAAAAAATAGTAGAAAATTGGGCATTAAAAAAATATGTGTTGCTAGCTTAACGGAAGCATCAATGGCTTCTATTGTTGCAGGTGGTATAAAACGCTCTAGAGCTTTGGGTGGCGAATGTTGGTATTCAAGACACAGAGATTGCACGTTGCCACCTAACACCATATATAATGCTTCATGTGAAGCATCTATATGTTATAGATGTAACATTTAATCTTAATAAAGAAAAGTGGTCGAATTTTCGATCACTTCTTTACTTTTATGACTGCTGTCTAAATGTTAATTAAGGTGTTCCCGTAAATGGTTGATAATTTGTTTTTATAGTTTACTGTATAACTTAAAACTTTAAATTATGTTAGAAAAACTTTCAACCCTACAAGGTGTTCAAACACTAAACAAAGAAGAACAACAAACCATTTTAGGAGGCAATTGTTGCCTAAGCTGGTGTTCAAAGCATTGTCAGTATCATTAAATCTATTCTAAGCGGACTTCGGTTCGCTTTTCTCTTTTCTCTCCATTTTTACTACAGCTTTTTCAATATTCCAATTCGTATTATTCCTATTCCTTCCGTATAATGAGAATTTGCATAAGAAATTCTTATTGCCGATTAAAACTCCAATTAGGTGTGGAGTTATTTGATATAGTTTATTGAATTTTGTTTTTCTTAGAATAATTGACTAAAAACTTTTGGATCTACTGTAAATATTTATGTGAAAAATTCAATTTGACGAAATTTATGCTTTTTAGACAACCTCTTTTAGTTTTGTGATCCTATATTTAGGTAAACAATTATCCTGCTATTTTTAGGCTTTTTATACTTCACTGTAAGAAACTTTTGATTACATTCGTTACATGCTAAAAAAGCACACAAATATAGAAGCATTATTGGTGGAAGCCACGAAAGAATCATTGTACGAAAAACTCATTGAACAACTCAATAAAGACTTTGCGCTTGCTAATATTGAAGAAACGTTTGCGACTGATATTTCGCCAAAATCATTACAAAGAGAATTGCAC
>CAZHSA010000543.1:0-2137 GCA_964535135.1 uncultured Kordia sp. | reverse complement strand
CCAATTATAGAACATACGCCACCACCAGCTTACAAAGGAAAATACATTAAAATAAAATTCTGTACGCAATTGCCAACTGCGTATCCGCAATTTGCTTTTTTTGCCAATTTGCCACAATACCTTCGCGATCCGTACAAACGATTTGTAGAAAACAAACTCAGAGAACAGTTTGACTTTACTGGCGTTCCTGTTCAGATCTACTTTAGAAAAAAGTAATATGTTATGTCACCCAAAGGAATTCTCATTACGTTTTTAGTAGTCAGTCTATTATTGATTGGAATGATGTTTTTGGTGGTTGATGGGAGAAATAATTCGGTGTTGGAAAAATTTACTACGCTAGAAGAAAAATTTCTGGAAGCAGAAAAATCTGCGATAGAAAAAAATGATTCACTTGCAACTGAACTAAAAACACTAGAATATCCAAATCTGGATGCCGTAAAACAATTCAATCTAAAAGCAGACGAATTAGTAGCATACATTGAAGTGCTAAAAAAAGAATTTGTTGCTAGTAAAGTTGCAGATCAAGACTTTGAAGTGCTAGAAGGAAGTAAAAACGAAATATTATTTAATATCATAACCAATGAACATTCTGAAAAAGGAAAGCAATTTCTTGCTAAAATAACAGCTTATGAGCATGCGGTTACAATGGTGCATCTCAAATTCCCAAAAACCAATACAAAATCATTTAAGCTGCGTAGTGATATAAGAGACGATAAAGATTGGTTAAGCTACAACTTTAAAGACTTTCCTGCGATTGCTTCATACACAAGATTAGTTACGATGGAAAGTGATATAAAAAATAAAAGAGAAGCTATCATTACGACTGTGTTAACGAAACAATAGTTCTTTACAATAAGTTTTCAAAAGCTATACAATACAATCATTTTTCATTAACATTCAAATAAAACGCAAGGCTCATTTTTGTTGAAATAAACATAAATCAACACAATGAAAACCTTACAAAAATCACTTTTCATAGCTGCTGCCATCATCGGATTGAGCAGTTGTGATAACGATGACGACAATCAAACAGGAACAACACCAATTGATACTTCGGTCAACTTTCAATTCAAAAATACCATTACTATCGGAGGAGAAGGTTCGGCTGAAATCTCCGCATTTGATGCAACAACTAATAAGTTATTTACGGTCAATACTGAGTTAGATCAAATCTCAATTTACGATATTTCTGATGTAAATGCGCCAACACAAGAAACACCGATTGACGTGAGTGGTTTTGGAGCGCCAAACAGTGTAGCTGTTTTTGATGGAAAAGTAGCCATTGCGGTAGAAGCCAATAACAAACAAGCTGCAGGAAAAGTATATGTATACAATACTTCAGACAGTTCTTTAGCCAACGAATACACAGTAGGAGCGTTGCCAGATATGGTCACCTTTACAAAAGATGGAAATTACATTTTAGTTGCCAACGAAGGCGAACCAAATGACGATTACACGGTAGATCCTGATGGAACGGTAAGCATCATTGATGTTGACAACAATACGGTAACTATGTTAGATTTTTCAGCCTTCAACTCGCAAGAAGCAAGCTTGAAAACTCAAGGATTTAGAGTATTTGGTCCAAATGCAGATTTAGCAGCAGATGTGGAGCCAGAATACATTACAGTTTCAGACGATTCACAAACTGCGTGGGTTGCGTTGCAAGAAAATAACGGAATTGCCAAAATAAATATTCAAACCAAAACTATCGAAGCTATTTATCCATTAGGTTTCAAAGATTACAGTCTTTCCGGAAACTCCATTGATGCCAGTGATAGAGACGACGTAACCGAATTGAAAAATTGGCCTGTATACGGAATGTATCAACCAGATGCAATTACTTCGGTAAACATTAACGGAACCAATTACATCATCTCTGCCAATGAAGGCGATTCTAGAGAATATGAAGGAACGCCAGGATATGTAGGAGAAGATCGCATTAAAGATGTAACCTTAGACGAAACCGCATTTCCAGCATCTGAAAACTACCAAAATGATGAAAATATTGGACGCTTAAAAATTGCATTGGATCTGGGCGATACAGACAACGACGGTGATTATGATAAATTATACAATTATGGAGCGCGTTCATTCAGTGTTTGGTCGGCTGATGGTGTGTTGTTGTACGACAGCGGCA
>CAZHSA010000542.1:0-2139 GCA_964535135.1 uncultured Kordia sp. | reverse complement strand
ATACAAACGTAGACGGAATTGTGAGAGCTAACGGTGGCGGATCGTTTAGTAAAACTGTTAAAAAAGACAGTACATCATTGCGTTACAGCATTGGATTATACGGAAACTATAACAAAAACTTCAATTTTAGTAACGGCGTTAAATTCTCTACAGAACTTAGCGGATTTACACCTAGCATACGAATGACCTACAACTACAAAGAATTGATAGAAATAGAACCACAATACAATGTCCGATTTAATACCACTCGTTACAGCTTGGATAATTTAGAAAACGAATCGTTTCAAGCACATACAGTAGGATTAAAAACGACGACATTTTGGCCTAAAAAAGTAGTCTTTGGAAATGATTTGCGATACACATATCAAACCAATGTGGCACCAGGATTTGAACGCGGTTCTCTATTTTGGAATATGAGTTTAGGACTCAAAATCTTAAATGATAAAGGAACCATCAAACTAACGGCGTATGACATCTTGGATCAAAATATAAATACAAGAAGAACGGTTACAGCAGACTATATTCAAGATTCACAAAGTACCGTGTTACAACGCTATTTCATGCTTGGATTTACCTACAAGATCAATAAGGTTGGTGGGAAGAAAAATGGTTTTGAAGTATTTTAACAGCAACAAAAACATACAAAAAAAGCTTCTGAAAATACACAGAAGCTTTTTTTATACGCGTAATTTTGTATTTTGGAGGCGTAACATGTAACGGGCGATAAAAAGATGTCGTCAAATAAAAAAATAGCAAAACTTCTTAAGGATTATAAAAATGAATACAATGATAAAAGCTATATGCTGTGTATTTTTTGTGATAAGTTCATTGCAAATAACAGCACAAAACAAATTCGAGCAAGAAACCGCGTATATGAACTGTATGTACAGCTTATTTGACGACAATGGCGACGAATTAAAATCACTCATCAAAAAAGCAGAACAAAGCTTGTTAGCAGCAGAAGTATTATCAGATACACGCGGCGAAAGTTACCTAGCTTTATACAAAAATATCCGGACAGCAATTGATGGAAGAGTGGCCAATTTTGGCATTAGTGATTATGTGATCAAGTCACTTTTGGAAAGTAAAAACGCCAAAAAATATTCCGCGTGTATGAAAACTATGATGACGAGCGAAAACTTTAAAGACTCAAAACTCAGTAAAATTGTTGCGATGTCAACTTCGGGAAACAATCCTAAAATCACAGAAATCACAGGTAAAATGTTAGAAATATTTAATGCAGCAGACTTCAATCATGATTTTTACAAATACCTAACATTTTCACTGATAGATAAGTACAACGCAGCGAATCAAAAATAATTACAAAACTCAATAAATCATCGTGTAAGTGCGCGCAATAAGGATGAAGAAAAAACTACTCAAAATAGGCATTATATTGCTATTTTTCATCGGAATTGTAGGCTACATTCTTACCATTCATGTAGCGCCGTATGCAATCATTCAACCACAAAAAATAAACCTTGCTATTACGCCAAAACAACTTGGTTTGCAAAGTGAAAAATTGACCATTACGACAAAAGATAGCATTTCTTTAAAAGGCTATTGGATACAGTCCAAAACGGAAAACACCAACGGAATCATGATTCTCATTCACGGTATTGGCGGTTGTAAAGAACACTTTTTAAACCTTGCGGGAAACTTAGCAAATTACGGAATTGCTTCGGTTGTGTTTGACTTGAGAGCGCATGGCGAAAGTGGTGGAAAATATTGTAGTTATGGTTTCCATGAAAAAAAAGATATTGCAGCCATTGTAGATGAAATCAAAAAGCGAAATCCTTCACTAAAAGTTGGAATTTGGGGAAACTCACTCGGTGGCGCCATTGCGATTCAAGCCTTAGAATTTGACAAACGTATCGAATTTGGTATTGTAGAAAGCACGTTTGCAGAATTAGATCAAATTGTATACGATTATAAAAAAAAGATGCTAGGTGGCTTCGGATTGCGCTTTATCTCAGACGCAGCGTTGCATGAAGCTGGAAACATTGCGAACTTCAATCCAGCTGCTGTAAAACCAATTAAATCTGTGCAAAACATTCAACAACCTATGTTATTTGCGCATGGCGATCAAGATGAAAATATTCACTATACGTACGGAGAAAAGCTCTTTCAAAATACCGC
>CAZHSA010000541.1:0-2139 GCA_964535135.1 uncultured Kordia sp. | reverse complement strand
TTTGTGTAAGATCGTGTTGTATAAGTCGTCCATCAAGCGTTCTTATTTCAAAAAATTATTGACTTGTTGAATTTGTATTAATGGTTATCGCCATCCAACAAATTGCCTATGCTTCCTAGGATGCTTCCTTCTCCCTTACTGCCATATCCGTTTGGTAACGAAGAGATAATTCGCCCAGCCAAACGACTAAATGGTAAAGATTGAATGTACACAATGCCTGGTCCTTTTAAGGTTGCAAAAAACATTCCCTCACCACCAAACAACGTGTTTTTAATACCACCGACAAATTCAATATCATAATCTACATCTTGTGTAAAACCAACAATGCAACCTGTATCTACACGAAGTGTTTCGCCAGGTGCTAGTTGTTTTCGTGCCATCGTTCCGCCAGCATGAACAAACGCCATTCCGTCACCTTCTAGCTTTTGCATGATGAAACCTTCACCACCAAAAAATCCTCTACCTAACTTTTTAGAAAATTCAATACCAACGGTTACACCTTTTGCTGCGCACAAAAATGCATCTTTTTGACACACAAATTTGCCTTCATATTCTGTTAAATCAATAGGAATAATTTTGCCTGGATAGGGTGAAGCAAAACTTACTTTGCGAACGCCAAACGCTTTTTCATTTAAAAAAGAAGTCATAAATAAGCTTTCGCCTGTTAAAATACGCTTGCCGGCAGAGAATAATTTTCCAAGAATTCCTTTTTCTTGATTGGAGCCATCGCCAAAAATGGTGTTCATACTAATGCCGTCGTCCATCATCATGAAACTTCCGGCTTCGGCAATTACGGCTTCTTGCGGATCTAGTTCTATTTCCACATATTGCATTTCTTCTCCAAAAATCTCGTAATCTATTTCGTGTGCTGTCATTTTTTGTTTTTTTTGATTGAATACGTAATTAGATGTCTAAAAACAGCATTTGTTACACTATTTTTTCTTTCGAAGTTTAATTCCCCATTCGTATTCAAAATGAGAAACGCTTTCGCCAGAAGCATCAAATCCTTCTGCGAATAATGTGAGACTTTGTCCTTCACCTGTGTTCACAGCAGCTTCAATAGCGGCTTTCACTTTTTCACCATCATTACAAACAAAACGGATGCGTCCTGTGGCTTTTTTAGTAAACGTTCCTTTTTGAGAACGCACTAACATAGAAATTTTTTCACCCGAATTTTCAATTTCTTGAATCACCAATACACCTGTAGCCAGTTCGGAAGCCATTCCTTGTGTAGCCCAATACAATGATTTAAACGGATTTTGATTAATCCAACGATGCTTTACCGTTACGGTAGCTGTTTCGGAAGTAATTTCTTTTAATCGTACACCAGAAAAAAATGCTGATGGAAGCTTAAAAAGTAAAAAGGTATTTATTTTGGATGGAGTCAGTTTTTTTGCCATTAGTTGTCTTTCGCATTAAGTTCGAGTTGCCAAAATACAAAATTAACCTTCATGATAATACATTGTAAAAACTGATTTTTATAAATACATATCAAAAAACCCTATGTATGTAAACATAGGGCGTTACTTTGCTTAAAATTAGGCAATAGTACAATACAGATCACATGAGTAAAAGACACTAGGACAATCAATCTCCCAAGTGCAATAATAATAATACGAATCTGAACATTTTGCTGGACTTGCTGGATTTGGAGTTGCAGCTCCACCCTTTACTTTAGAAATTTCTTTCTTGTTAAGTTCCAACTTCTTCTTAAACTTCTTTTTTTTCATTTTAAAAATTTTAAAAGGTTCATAATAGTATATAGTTCTTAGTTTTACTATTTGTTACCTCTTCGGTATTTGACGACTTTGTGAATCAAAATGCCATTTGCCAATTTTGGGTACTTTTTCATAAAAAACATTCGGAAAATTTCACAAATTTACACTTAAACTATTTATTTTCAATACATTACAACAAAGTTAATTCATGGAAAACATATAAATATGCACTGTTTCAAATGTTAATAATTTGTTAATTTTTAGTACTATGTTTTGCATAATACCTTTTTTTAGCCATATATTTGTATAAGAAAATAATATGTAATGGAATCCACTTTAACAAATCACGATAAAAATGTAGCGACAGTTTTACATGTAGCGTCGTTTAGTAAATACTTTTTTCCGTTTGGAAATTTTATAC
>CAZHSA010000540.1:0-2141 GCA_964535135.1 uncultured Kordia sp. | reverse complement strand
GGTGTGAAATGAATTTCTTCAACAGATTGTGATTCTGCTTGTAAACGAGATTCCGTTGCGAATTGTGTTTCGTTCCATTCGGTGTCAAATAGGTTTTGAATTTGCAATCCGAAACTCATGTTTTTCCAGTCGTAACCTAGATTGAAATCTACTACAGAATAACCTTTTGCGATGATGGAATTGTCTTCGTTGGCTGGTCTGTCTTTGATGTGTCTGAGTTTGATGCCGCTAAAAAAACCATTGTCAAATTGTACGTTGAGTCCGCTAGAAATCGTAAAATCGGGCGCTAATGGAATGAAATCTTGTCCATTTGGTTCTTCAGTTGCGCGCGCATGTGTGTAATTGGTATCTACATTCCAAAATAACCATTGGAATGGTTGGTAACGCGCACTGAAATCTATTCCTTGTCGGCGCGTTTTACCACTTGGTTCTACAATTCCTGCATCGCCCACATATACAAATTCCTGTTCTAAGTATAATTGCCAATATGCTGTGTTTAGGACTAATTCGGGAATCGGTTTCCAAATAAACCCGACATCAAAACCATAGGCTGCAGGTAAAATTTCTCTACCATTTTGCGCTACAACCACACGTGTATCATTGGAATGAAATCCTTTTCCTGTTTTTACATAGGCTTGAAAGTTATCGGAATGATTGTATAGAAAGTTCAGTTTTGGACTGAGAATCGCTTCGTTTTCAGTTTGTGTCTCGTATTGCGTTTGAAGAAAATCGTTGTATTGAAAATCAAAATAGTCTACACGTAGTGCTGGATTGATGGTCCATTTTCCGAATTCGAAACTCGCATTTACAAACGCGCCAAGATTGGTTTCATCAATATCGCCAAACTGAATGTTTTCCAAGGTTTCACGACGATTGAGCGTTCTGGAAAGTTCATTATTATTACTTTGATCTTTTCGTAAGCTGATTCCTGCATTCCATTCACCTTCTAATGAATTTGTAGAAAATGTACGCGAATATTCACTTTTAAAGCCAAATAGGGTTCTGTCTTCCTGCTGTTTGATTTGATCGCCATTGATCGGATCGTCCAGAAAGAATGTAAAATTCGAGTATAATTTGAAATCATATGTGCTGTAATAAAAGCTATTTTCAATGGAAGCATTCGGCGAAAGCCTTTTGTCATAATTGAGTAAAAAATTAGTTCTGCTGGTTGTGCCACCTTCCGTGTCATCAATCGCGCCAAAGCGAGAAATTAATCCACTGTTTACTGCACGTTGCGGAATTTGTCCAGAAGCATCCCAAGTACTTTCAAAATGTGAAAGTGTAATGCCAATGCGATCATTTTCGGTGATATTTCCAGTATATTTTCCAAAAATATTAAAACGATCAAAATTTTGTGGACTTTCAAAAGGTCCGTCCGTAGCCTGATATTCACTCGCAATGTATGCGGAATGATTGCTGTTGTTTAACACATTAAAGATTCCCAACATTCGGTAGGTATCAAATTGTCCAGCTTCCAACTTTATCATGCTTTCGTTCAATCGTTTTTTGGTTTTAAAATCGACATAACCAGCCGTATTAAAGTTTCCTTGATTCGCGTAATATGGCCCTTTTCCAAAATCGATTTTATCCAGCGTTTCTGGAATTAAAAAGTGCAAATCTGCATAGCCTTGTCCGTGTGCGTGTGAAACCATGTTTACAGGAATTCCATCTGCTGTAATGTTGATATCGGTTCCGTGATCAATGTCAAATCCACGAAGAAATATTTGTTCTGCTTTTCCACCACCAGCATGTTGTCCGATGAATAGTCCTGGTACTTGTTGTAAAACTTCTTGGGAAGAATTTACTGGATTTACTTGAATATTGATATCACTCATCAAATTCAACGCATTTAATTCTGGCGTGATGATAATTTCATTCAGTGAAATAGTTTTCTTTTCTAAAAATACATTCAGTGTTTGACTTACCGACGTAACGACAATAAATTTTGTTTGATAGCCAATATGTGAAACGCGCAGCGAATCGTTTACCGTCACATTTTCGAGTTGAAACATTCCGTATTCGTCGCTATGTGTATGTTTTTTTGTGTTTAGATTGAATATTTGTGCTTCCGGAATCGGAATATCGTAAGGATCGGTGAGTTTCCCTGATAGTGTTTGCGAAAAAATTAGAATAGGAAATAA
>CAZHSA010000539.1:0-2141 GCA_964535135.1 uncultured Kordia sp. | reverse complement strand
TTTTTCTTTGGCTTGCTTAAACAAATCACGTACTCTCGACGCTCCAACTCCCACAAACATTTCCACAAAATCAGAACCAGAAAGTGAGAAGAACGGTACTTTTGCTTCTCCAGCTACAGCTTTTGCTAACAAAGTTTTACCAGTTCCTGGAGGTCCTACTAGTAACGCTCCTTTCGGAATTTTTCCACCAAGTGATGTATATTTTTCAGGATTTTTTAAGAAATCTACAATTTCTTGTACTTCTTCTTTTGCACCTTCTAAACCAGCTACATCTTTAAAAGAGGTTTTCATATCGGTTTTTTCATCGAATAATTTTGCTTTCGACTTTCCGATGTTGAAAATTTGTCCACCGGCACCACCAGCGCCGCCACCAGACATTCTTCGCATGATAAATATCCAAACTCCGATAATGAGTACAAATGGTAAAATACTTAAGATGACACTAGAAATTGTAGTATCTTGTTGATCAGAAGCAATTTCAAAGTCTAAACTTTTCTCTGTTTTAACTTCATTTAAATAGGTTTCAAGATTCCTTAAATCTAAATACTTAATAGAAAAATCAGGAGTATCGCCCATCATAAAAATGCTCGATCTCTTATTCACTATTCCTTTGTAAATATCTTTTTCTTCTGCACCTTGTTTTAAATAAATTCGTGCAATTTTTGAGTTTGTTACTACCTCAATTTTCTCAATATCGTTGTAAGGGACAAGTTCTTTAAACTTTGAAAAAGTTACTTTGTCACCAGCTTCAGAATTGTTTGAGAATACTAAAAAGAGGAGAAAAATTCCAATTAAACCATAAATCCAATATGGACTGAATTTTGGTTTTTTCGTCATGTTATTGTTGTCTTTTGCCATTAAATCAAAATGTAATTTTTAATAATTTGCTTGAATAGAAGTTACTTTGGCATCTCCCCAAAGACCTTCAATGTCATAAAATTCTCGAATGTGTTTCTGAAAAACATGCACTACTACATTGACATAATCCATCAATACCCATTCTGCATTTTCCGATCCTTCTACGTGCCATGGTTTATCTTTTAGTTCTTTACTAACCATTTTTTGAACTGAACCTACAATGGCGTTTACTTGTGTGTTAGAGGTACCATTGCATATAATAAAGTAGTCACAAACTGTGTTGTCTATTTCGCGTAAGTCTAAGATGGTGATATCATTTCCTTTTACTTCTTCTATCCCTTTTATGATGCCTGAAATTAATTGATCAGTGCTTACCTTAGTTTTTGTCATTCAATTATTTATATTTTATACAAAAGTATTACTTTTAAATGTTATTTGTAACTTCTTTGCCATAAGAATATCTAAAGTTTTTAAAACCATAATGAAAATAATCAAACTTGATGCCATTGATTCCACTAATACGTACTTACGACAACTTCATACAAAAGAAAAGGTAGTCGATTTTACAATTGTGACAGCTGCCGTTCAAACAGCTGGAAAAGGTCAAATGGGCACTAAGTGGGACGCTGAAAAAGGCAAAAACCTTACGTTTAGTGTGTTTAAAAAGATTTCTTGTTTAGAGATTGAGGAACAATTTTACATCAGTATGGCAACTTCTTTGGCAATTTATAAGGCATTAAAGTATTTTCAAATTCCTAAATTAGCGATTAAATGGCCGAACGACATTTTGTCAGAGAATCAAAAAATATGTGGAATTTTGATAGAAAATGTCATACAAAATAGCAAAATGACAGCAGCGATTATTGGAATTGGTCTAAATGTAAATCAAACTGTCTTTGCGCAGGGTTTGAATGCTTCTTCACTTAAAAAAAGTACAGGAATTCATTTCGATTTGGACGAAGTGATGTTTCATATTGCCACACAACTAAAAAAATATGCCACTTTGATTACTGAATATTCTTTTACAGAACTGAAAACGGAGTATGAATCGTTCTTATTCCGAAAAGACAAACCTTCTACATTTCAAGATACACACGGAAATCTGTTTATGGGATTTATTAAAGGTGTTGCCGAAGACGGAAAGTTGAATGTTCTGTTAGAAGATGATATTGTAAAAGCGTTTGATTTAAAGGAAATTAAGTTGATGTATTAGTTTTGGGTCGCTTCGCATTTGGGTCGCTTCGCATTTGGGTCGCTTCGCATTTGGGTCGCTTCGCTTTTGG